>CAYZKE010000061.1:9039-11129 GCA_964478505.1 uncultured Loktanella sp. | reverse complement strand
GCCACGATCGACGGGCAAACGACCGCACATTACATCGCCGATCAATTGCCCGGCATCACAGTCACTTCTCTGGCCCAAGGTGTGCCCGTGGGTGGTGAGCTTGACTATCTGGACGACGGCACGATTACGGCAGCATTGAACGCGCGCAAAGCGCTTTAATCGCCTTCAAAGGCTCGCACCAAAGCATCAAAGACAATCCTGATCCGGCGACTCGTACGCAGTTCACGGTGGGTTGCGATCCACACCGGAAAGGTGATCGGCGTCGCGTCCGAAAGCAGCGTTTCGACCCCGTCCACATGTGGCCAGAGCTTGTCCGGCCCCACCATAATACCGAGACCGGCGCGCATCATCTCCCACATCACCACCCCGCTGTCCGAATTTGCCTTGAACTGGTCAGGGGAAATCGTGACGCCGTAGTCCTGCATGAATGCCAGCATCTGGGTGGTATCGCGCGGGCCAACAAAAACATGTCGCCCAAGGTCGGCCTCGGACTGCGGCCTGCCATGAGCCGCGATATAATCGGTAGAGGCATAATACACAGCCCTTGCATCCCGAAGCTGTCTGGCGATCAGGTCCGGCTGGTCGGGGCGCACATGGCGAATGGCGATATCGGCGTCGCGCCGTGTCAGGTTCTCAAGCCGGTTCGAGGCGACAACATCAACGATAATCCCGGGTGCGTCCTGCCGCAGTTTTTTCAGAACCGGCACCAAAAAACCCGCAGCCAGCAAATCGCTCGCCGTGACCGAAACGTGACCTGCGACATCGCGCGACTGCCCTGATGCAACCATCGAAATCCGGCTGGCCGCATCACCCATCGCCTGCACATGTTCCAGCAAATCATGGCCCGCTGATGTCATGACCAGAGACCGGCCTGAACGTTCGAACAAAGTGACGCCCAGATCACGCTCCAATGCGCTGACCTGCCGTCCGATGGTGGGCTGGGTCGCACGCAATGCCCGCGCGGCAGCACTCAGCGAACCTTCCTCGGCCGTCGCCAGAAATGCACGAATCTGGTTCCAATCAAATGAGACAGCCTGCCAATTCATGCATTTATGTATATCTACCTCGCATATTTTCGCAATTTATAACTGATTAACGTATAGGTAAGCTGCGCTACACGAGATTACATGACCGACAAAGGGATCAAGCCAATGGGCACCGCCGCGTTCTGGGACAAAGCCGCAAAGAAATATGCCGCGTCACCTATCAAGGACATCGCCGCCTATGAAGAAACACTTGCGCGCACGCGCCACTATCTGACGGCAGAGGATCACCTGCTTGAAGTGGGTTGCGGCACTGGCAGCACCGCAATCAAACTGGCACCTTTCGTCAGGCGGATCACAGCCACAGACATATCGGGCAACATGATTGTGATCGCGCAGAGCAAGATCACCGGTGACGGGCCGCAAAATATCGACTTTGTGGAATCAGAGATCAACGTCGCCATGGCCGACGCCCCGTTTGATGCGGTCTGCGCCTTCAGCCTTTTGCACCTTGTCGATGACCTTGACCAAACACTGCTGCATTTGCGCAAGCAGATCAAACCGGGTGGCTACTTTATCTCCAAGACCGCCTGCCTTGCAGATATGAATATGCTGATCAGACCCATGATCAAAGTGATGCAGATGATCGGCAAAGCACCGCATGTTCTGGTCTTTGATGCAGGCGGGCTGGAAACGGCCATAAGCAAAGCAGGTTTCGACGTGGTCGAAGCAGGATACTTTGGCACAAACAATTCAGCACGGTTCATCGTGGCCCGCAGACCATCATAGACAAAGAAAAAGGGCGCCTTCCGTTTCGGGGCGCCCTCTTTGAATGCTTGGCCTAGTCGTCCTTGTCGTCGTCATCCGGCAGATTGAAGAAGCTATCCGCGTCTGAAACATCGCGGTTATCATCTTCTTCCTCTTCCTCATCACGCGGATCAGAGAGGCTGAAAGTCTCCAGACCGGCCATCGCACTTGGCATCTTCGGCTCAGCCGGCATACCAAGCGATTGCTCGGTGCTGACAAGCTTGCGGCGCTCGTCATCGGTCATTGCTGCGCCTTCTTTGGCTTTCTTGGCGTTGGCCTTTTGAACGGCCGCATCCAGTT
>CAYZKE010000061.1:5819-8939 GCA_964478505.1 uncultured Loktanella sp. | reverse complement strand
GCTGCGCCTTCTTTGGCTTTCTTGGCGTTGGCCTTTTGAACGGCCGCATCCAGTTCGGACTGTTTGCACAGCCCCAAGGCGACCGGATCAATCGGGTCAAGGTTGTTGATGTTCCAGTGCGTGCGATCGCGGATCGCCTGAATGGTGGGCTTGGTTGTGCCAACCAGTTTGGAAATCTGACCGTCTGTCAATTCCGGGTGGAACTTGACCAGCCAGTAGATCGACGCAGGACGATCCTGACGCTTGGACAGCGGTGTGTAACGCGGACCACGGCGCTTTTCTTCGCCAGCGGCAGCGGCGTAATACTTCAGTTTCAGCTTATGTTTTGGATCGGCTTCAGCTTTATCCAGCTCTTCCTGCGTCAGCTGGTTGTTGGCAATCGGGTCGAACCCTTTCACGCCAGTCGCCACATCGCCATCGGCAATGCCCTGCACTTCCAGCTCGTGGAAACCGCAGAATTCAGCGATCTGCTTAAAGGTCAGCGTTGTGTTGTCGCAAAGCCAGACAGCAGTCGCTTTGGCCATAATCGGTTTATCGGACATCTTTTCATCTCCATCTTATCAGCAGACAAGCCTTTCCCGCGCCCTTGATCTGGGCAGACTGTGGTAACAGCCGGGTTCGCATTGTCGGGGAACTTGCAGGGTATATAGTAAAGCTGATGAAATTTGGAAAGATCAAAATGCACCGTCTGCTTGCCCTGCTTTGCCTCATGGCCACGCCAGTCACTGCCCAAGACCGCGCAGGTGACTTTGATTACTACGTCATGTCGCTTTCGTGGTCGGCAAACTGGTGCGCACTGGAAGGTGATGCGCGCGGGTCGCCCCAGTGTGATGCTGAAGCGGACTTCGGCTGGATCTTGCACGGGCTATGGCCGCAATATGAAAGCGGCTATCCGGCAAACTGTCCGACCAGCGAAAGATCCCCAAGTCGCAGCGATACCGCGGCCATGGCGGACATCATGGGGACATCGGGACTTGCCTGGCATCAATGGCGCAAACACGGGGTCTGTTCGGGATTGTCGTCCGAGGATTACTTTGCCCTCTCGCGCGAAGCTTTTGGCCGCATTAACCGCCCCGAAGTGTTTCGCGCCTTGACGCGCCAAGTGACACTGCCCGCATCGTTGATCGAAGAGGCGTTTCTGAAGGAAAATGCAGCGCTTGAAGCCGACCAGATCACGATCACCTGCAAATCCGGCTACATTCAGGAAGCTCGGATTTGTCTGACGCGTGATCTGGAGTTTCGCGATTGCGGGCGGGACGTGATCCGTGATTGCACGATGACCAGCGCGCAGTTTGATCCGATGCGCTAGCCAAAAGAAAAGGCACTGCAAATGCAGTGCCTGAATAGCTGTCTGATCTGGCTCTGGCTGGATCAGCTATTGCTTGGTTCCGGCTCAGACGCAACACGGCTGCCATCTTTCAAAATGATCTCGCCACGGGCATCCTGACACTTTGGTGTGCCGTCGCGGTTCAGGCGGGGGGTCATATACCCTTCAATCCCGTCGTCGATGTACCAGTGCTGGCATCCGTCAGGATCAATCCAGACATTTGCAACGCCGTCCCGCAGGAAACCGCCGTCGACGCCGCCATCTGTCACGTTGCTCTTATCACCGGAACTCTCGCATGCGACCAAAGTCATTGCGATCAAGATAGCAAATGCGCCGCGCAAAATATTCATATCAAAACCACCCAATTTCTCGCGCGAATCGCGCAATAAACATCAACATCACGCGTTTATAAGTTGAGATCATCGTTAGGTCTACCAACACAAGACTGTCCAATTGGCTACGTCGCCAGCAAAGCGGCCGTCAGCGCACTGTCAGGATCACAGAGCGGTTCGATCACATCGAAATGATGGCGGTCCGGCGCGACAATCCGTTCGCATGTCCAGGCATTCGCCAGGATGCGCGATTGCTCCAGAAAAGCCGGCCTTTCATCCGCACCCACCCAGACCGTCACGGGGATCTGCGGCTTTGGCAGGTGGATCGGGCTTTCGGCCAAAACCTCTGCCGCATCCAGTTTGAGATCCGCATTCATGGATGTCCGCATCAAAGGTGCCAGATCACCCAAGGGCGAAATCGGCACGGCTTTCGCAACCCTTTCCTGCCAACGCGCGCCGATGCGTCTTGCTGTCATCCGCGCCACCAGTTGCCCTCCGGCTGAATGGCCGGTCAACCGGATCGGCCCAAGGACGCGGCCTGCAGCAAATGCGATCGCATCGGCGATCTGATTGCCGATGTCCGTGATACGGACCGCAGGACAAAGATCGTAGGAAGGCATTGCGACGGCCCACCCCTGCGCGAGAGGGCCTGCTGCCAGATGCGACCAATCGGATTTGTCCGACATCAGCCAATAGCCACCGTGAACAAAGACTACCAAACCTTTGGCAAGGCGGGGTGGATGAAACAGATCGAGCTTCTGGCGCGCACTCTCACCATAGGGCAAATCAAGTTCACACAGTGTCCTTTCGCGAAATTGCGCCGCCGCCTTTGCCCAGCGCGCGGGATAGGTATCGCCACCCGGAATATAGGCCGCGTTCGCATATGCCTCGTCCAATTCCATCATATCCCCCCTTTACGGCACCTGCCCGCATGGTTCAGATAGCGCTGAAACCGATAGGAGGCCACCATGCTTGACGAAATGACGAACCTGAAATCCATGTTGTCACGTCCTGATCTGCTTTGCGAAGACACGCTTGTAGCAGGTGAATGGGTGCAAGCCGCGGACGGCAAGACCTTTGACGTCATCAATCCTGCGCGCGGCGACGTGATTGCAAAAGTGCCTGACCTGTCGG
This sequence comes from uncultured Loktanella sp., assembly GCA_964478505.1. Classification (GTDB taxonomy): domain Bacteria; phylum Pseudomonadota; class Alphaproteobacteria; order Rhodobacterales; family Rhodobacteraceae; genus Yoonia. The sequence continues at coordinate 6,146 of CAYZKE010000061.1, read as the reverse complement.
TCGCAGAGGTGGAAAAAGCGGTCGCAGCAGCCGATGCCGCACGCAAGCCCTGGGCTGCACGCGCGGCCAAAGAACGCGCGAACGTGCTGCGCAAGTGGTTTGATCTGATGATGAAGCATCAGGAAGACCTCGCCATCATCATGACCGCCGAACAAGGCAAACCGCTGGCCGAGGCACGTGGAGAAGTCGCCTATGGCGCGTCTTTCGTGGAATGGTTTGCAGAAGAGGCCAAGCGCGTCTACGGCGAAACGATCCCCGGGCATATGGCGGACAAACGGATCACAGTCATCAAACAGCCAATTGGCGTGGCCGCCGGGATCACCCCAT
>CAYZKE010000061.1:0-5747 GCA_964478505.1 uncultured Loktanella sp. | reverse complement strand
GTGCCGGACGGGCTTTTCTCGGTCATCACCTCGACCGACGCCCCTGCAATCGGCAAGGCGTTCTGCGACATCCCAGCTGTGCGCAAACTGACCTTCACCGGATCAACACAAGTGGGCCGTATCCTGTTGGCACAGGCCGCCGATCAGGTCATGAAATGCTCGATGGAATTGGGCGGCAACGCGCCTTTCATCGTCTTTGATGACGCCGATCTTGATGCCGCTGTCGAAGGGGCCATCGCCTGCAAGTTCCGCAATAACGGCCAGACCTGCGTTTGTGCCAACCGCATCTACGTACAGGCCGGCGTCTATGATGCCTTCGCCGCCAAATTCAAGATTGCCGTTGAAGCGCTGCGCGTGGGCGACGGCATGTCCGAGGGCACGACACTCGGCCCCCTGATCGAACCCAAGGCAGTGACCAAGGTTCAGGAACACCTCGCGGATGCGCTCTCGAAAGGTGCTGAAATCCTGACCGGTGGCAAACCGCATGATCTGGGCGGGCAATTCTTTGAGCCCACGATTGTCACCAACGCGACCAAAGAGATGTTGGTCAGCACAGACGAAACCTTCGGGCCCTTCGCCCCGCTCTTCAAATTCGAGGACGAGGATGATGTGATCGCACTGGCCAATGACACGATCTTTGGCCTTGCTTCGTATTTCTATGCCAAAGACCTCAGCCGCGTGACCAAAGTGGCCGAAGCGCTGGAATACGGAATTGTGGGCGTAAACACCGGTATCATCTCGACCGAGGTGGCACCCTTTGGCGGTGTCAAGCAGTCAGGGCTGGGGCGCGAAGGATCGCACCACGGGATCGAGGACTATCTCGAGCTGAAGTATATTTGCACCGGTGTGTGAGCCGGAAAGTAAGGTGGATCTTGATCCACCTTACGCAAAACCACGCATTTTCAAAAAAACGATAACTCTCGCCAAGGATTGACCATGTGCGCGCGTCAAACCACCGTGATGCGTATGATGACAAGCGATGAAGACCTGGCAGATGCGGCCGCCGCCGGAGACGGCGCGGCTTTTGCAAGCCTGCTTGATCGTCATTACGACCGCCTCTTTGCATTTTGTTTCCGGCTGACCGGATCACGCACAGAGGCCGAGGACCTTACCCAAGATATTTGCGCCGCACTGCCCGCAAAACTCGCCAGCTACGGGCGGCGCGCCAAGGTCACCACCTGGCTCTACCGCGTCGCTGTCAACGCAGCCCACGACCGGCGACGCAAGCGCGCGACCTATGCCAAAGCGACAACCGGCTGGGGGGACTGGGAAGTGAACCGCACCGCTGCCATGGCAGATACGACTGACAAACTGGATTGGCTGACCGCTGCGATGAATGCGCTCTCTGACGACCTGCGCGACACGCTCGCACTTGTGCTTGACGATATGACCCACGCGCAGGCGGCAGAGGTGCTGCAAGTCCCGGAAGGGACAGTCAGCTGGCGCATCTCTGAAGCAAAGAAAGCCCTGCGTGCCATCAAGGAACAGGAGGACATGGTATGACCGATGACCTGAATGACCTCAAAGCGATGATGGATGCGGCGACACCGCGTCCTGATGCGGCACGGCGTGCCGAGAATCTGGCACTGGCGCAGACAAACTTTGCAGCCCTCCAAGGATCAGCGCGTGCCGCGCGTCCCACTGCTGTAACCGGGCCGAAGGGCCTTTGGACAGGAGTGAAGACAATGCTGAACGTGATGACCACCAAGGGCGGGCTGACCGCGACAACCGCCCTTGTCGCATGCGGTTTTCTGATCATGACACCACAAGGCCAGGACCTGCTGCGCCCCCCATCATCGCCGCAAATTACGGTGACCGAATTTGATAGCACGATTGCGCAACCCCGGATCGAGAACGGGCCGCTGACCGTTGACGATTTGGCCCGCAATCAGGTCATTCAGGAGGCACCTTCCGGTACAGAAGGCCAGATCTTGCTTGGCCCGCTGGAGACGCCTTCTGAAGATCTCGACTTTGCGGATCGGTCGCGCGCAGGGCCGAAGCAACTGCCACAGATTGGGAATGATGCCCTCGCCCCGCAAATGGAGGAGGCGGAAACAGCACAAAGCGCACAGGAACTTCGCTCGACGACAACTGCGAACCGCCAAGACTTGCGCGTAGCACCGGCGGCAGAACACGATCAGGTGGGATCTGGCGCGGCTGCCGGGCGCCTTGTCGTGGTTCCACCGTCAAATTCCGACGATGTGATGCATGTGCCGCCCCCAAACACCGAGGACTTTGCCAACGCTACAGCAAACCCGCTTAAAATCAGCGCCGAAGAGCCGGTTTCGACATTCTCGATTGACGTAGATACCGCCAGCTACGCACTTGTCCGGTCGTCCCTGTCACGTGGTCAACTGCCGCCGCGCGAAGCCGTGCGCATTGAGGAGTTGGTCAACTACTTCCCCTACGACTATCCCACCCCGAACGCGGGCGAAGCGCCCTTCCGTCCGACGGTGACCACCTTCCAGACGCCGTGGAATGCGGACACACAGCTGGTGCACATCGCATTGCAAGGCCGGATGCCCGAGATCGCAGAACGGCCCCCGCTCAATCTGGTGTTCCTGATCGACACATCCGGTTCTATGGATGATCCGGCAAAACTGCCACTGCTGAAGCAATCGTTCCGCCTGATGCTTGACCAATTGCGCCCGCAAGATCAGGTCGCCATCGTGGAATATGCAGGGAGTGCAGGTCAGGTTCTGGCGCCCACCAACGCATCCGAACGCACCACGATCTTGCAAGCGCTCCAATCGCTCGGTGCGGGGGGGGCAACCAACGGGCAAGGCGGCTTGGAACAGGCCTATGCGGTCGCAGACACTATGGCAGAGGCTGGTGAAGTTAGCCGTATCATCCTTGCAACTGATGGCGATTTCAATGTCGGCATCGACAATCCGGACGCGCTGAAAGACTTCATCGCGGATCGCCGGGAAACCGGCACTTATCTCAGCGTTCTGGGTTTTGGCCGTGGTAATCTGGATGATGCGACGATGCAGGCGCTTGCCCAGAATGGGAACGGAACGGCGGCTTATATCGATACGCTTTCCGAGGCGCAAAAGGTGCTTGTGGACCAGCTTTCGGGCGCGCTCTTTCCCATCGCAGGCGATGTCAAAGTGCAGGTTAAATTCAATCCCGCCCAGATCGCGGAATACCGGCTGATCGGCTATGAAACGCGCACGCTGCGGCGTGAAGATTTCAATAATGATGCGGTGGATGCGGGCGAATTGGGCGCAGGCCATGCTGTCACCGCGATCTACGAGGTTACACCCGTCGGCAGCCCGGCACAGCTAAGCGATCCGCTGCGCTATGCCACGAGCACGGTGGCTGAGACGTCAGACGAGCTCGGATTTCTGAAACTGCGCTACAAAGCACACGGCGAGGATGTGAGCCAATTGCTTGAAACGCCAATCAACGGAAACGGTGCACCAGGGACAGAGGCAAATTTCGCGGCTGCGATTGCAGGCTTCGGACAGCTCTTGCGCGGTGACGACCATTTGGGCGATTGGGGCTATGCAGATGCGATTTCACTTGCTGCGGCCAACCGCGGCGAGGATGCTTTTGGCTATCGCACCGAGGCCGTGCAATTGATGCGTTTGGCGCAAAGCCTGTCGCGCGCTGAATGAAAGGTAAGGTGGATCCTGATCCACCTTACATCATCACCCCATCTGCGCCCGCGCAAGCGGCAGGATTTGCTGCTCGATCAGCCGCTGCAGATCTCCGAAATATCCACCACTGCGCGCAGGCCGCATCGGATCAGAGGTAATCGCCAAGGTCAGCGCGACCTGCGGGGCCACACAGATAATCTGCCCGCCATAGCCTCGCGCCAGCGCATAGTCGACGCCAGCACCGGCTCCCAAGAACCAGCCATACCCGTAATCCAGCCCTGAAAAAAGCGATTGTGTGCGCCGCTGCATCGACCGCGCCACCCAATCGGAGCTGAGTACCTGCGTGCCGGCGTATTGGCCATTCAGCCGGTACATCTCGCCGAAGCGGACCATCGCTTCCAGCGTGAGGGCCATTTCATTGCCCCCCAGATACCTGCCTTGCGGGTCCCGCGTCCAAGCGGGGATATCAATGCCCAAAGGTGCGCCCAACCGTTCCCGCGCCAGCGACAAGAGCGACTGGCCCGAGACCTCTGACAGCACGGCCCCCAGAATGTGAAACGAACCGGTCGAATAAAGCATGCGTGCCCCGGGTTCGGCCACGAAAGGACGGCCAAGCGCGTTTGCGACCCAGTTGCTGCTGTTCACCCAGCCACCATAGTTCTGCCCTGAGGTACGCTCCAGTCCGGCCTGCATCGTCACCAGATTTTCAACGGTGATGTCTGCCACACGCGGATCAGCGCCGCGCGGGATCAAGCCGGGGGCGACATCGCCCAGCGTCGCGTTGATGCCGGGCAATTCACCGCGATCCAGTGCAGCACCAGTCAAGGCCGCGACAATGGTCTTCGACACCGATTTGATCGGCACGGCACGCTCCAGCCCCGGACCACGAAACCGCTCGCGCAGAACAGTCTGGCCGGATTGCCGGATCATGACGGCGTGAAACTGGTCCAGCGCACGCCCCGCGTCCAGAACGGGTGCCCAGACATTCGATTGCGCCAGCATGGGTGTTGCCAAGCTTGCGAGGCCACCCGCCAGAAATTCCCGCCGTTTCATCACGATACCAAACCCTTCAAATCAGTACTTGGGGACCTAATGCATCTGTCAGAAACCGCCACTAACAATCCTGTGCGATCAGTGGCGATAGGCCTCGCTCTCGTAAAACGCGCGCAGGGTCTGGTGCTTTTCAGGCCGAAACCGGTCCAGTTCCTGCAATGCCGAGATCCGGTCCAGACGAAACATGCGAAACCCTTCACGCAACTCGCACCAGCATACAGCGGTCCAGACCTTGCCCCAGAACCAGACACCCAACGGACGCACGGTCCTTGTGGTCTGCTTGCCTGCCTCATCGCTGTAGTTCATTTGCAACCGGATATGCGCCTCAGACGCGGCCTCGAACCGGTCCAGATAATCGCGCCACTGACCGCGCTGGTCCGCACCATCCAGGACATGTACGTTGACCTGACCAACCTGTCTGCGCGCAGTCTCGGGCAGAACCGCATCAATCTTGATTAAGGCCTCTTGCGCGGCTTCTGCCATTTTTGTCCCGCCCCAGCTTTGCAAGATACGTGCACCCGATACCAGTGCGACAATCTCTTCTTGGGTGAACATCAAAGGCGGCAGGTCATATCCGTCCCGCATCAGATAGCCGACACCCGCCTCCCCCTCGATCGGGACACCAGAGCCTATCAAATGTGCCACGTCCCGATAAATCGTGCGCGGCGTCACTTCGAGCTTTTCTGCCAGTTGCGCCGCTGTGGTCAGCCGACCGCCCCGCAGATATTGCAATATCTGGAAAAGGCGGTCGGCGCGGCGCATTTATTGCGCGGCCTCGAACAGGCCGATCGAATTGCCGTCAATATCCTTGGCATAGGCGAAACGCCCGGCAGGGATCGTGATCGGTGGGCTGACAATCTCTCCACCGGCGCTTTGGCAACGCGCAATCCCGTCTTCAAGCGTGCCTTCAATCGCGATATGGATGGTATTGCCCCCGTTTGCGGCCGGTATCCCGGGATAAAGATGCGCGCCTGCGCTGTCCTCGAAACTGCCTAACACAGCAATGGGGTTCGGACCGGAATAGTCTATTTCCATCTGATACCCAAAGACCTCGTTGTAGAAAGCGACTGCCTTTTCCATGTCAGTGACCGG
>CAYZKE010000060.1:0-11144 GCA_964478505.1 uncultured Loktanella sp. | reverse complement strand
ATTGATATCCGGCTGACCAATGACACCGACGCCAATATCGTGATCGAGACCCTGCCCAACCGCACCCTCCAGCGCGTTGCGCCCAATGCCGCCTGTTTCGTGGTCCCGCGCGTCCAGAGCTGGAGCGAATTGCGCGCCGCCCGTAACACCCCCACCCTTGACTGGGCCACCCTGCAACAGCGCGACAAGGCGGCAATTTTCCTACCATCGGATGTGACAGCCCAGGAAGTGCGCGATTGTCTGCATGAGGAACTCGCACAGGCGCTTGGCCCGCTGAATGATCTCTATCGGCTGCCTGATTCTGTCTTTAATGATGACAACATGCACGCCGTGCTGACCGGTTTTGATATGCTGATCCTGCGGGCCTATTACGCGCCCGAATTGCGCAGCGGTATGTCCGAACGGCAAGTCGCCGAACGCCTGCCCGCGATCCTTGCGCGGATGAACCCGAGCGGACAACGCCCCGGCGGGCAGATCCCTTCTGAAACATCGCGGGCCTGGATCAATGAAATCACAACCGCACTCGGCAATAGCGCCTCTGAACCGCGGCGCAGGCAGGCCGCGGCGCGCGCTGTCGCGATCGGGCAGTCACTGGGATGGACCGGCCCGCGCGAAGGCTTTGCCAACTATGCATATGGCCGCTTGCAGATCGGCAATGACGCGACCCTCTCTTTGGGCGCCTTCAACGCCGCCGGCCGCGCCTATGCGCAAACGCCCGCCACCAACATCCACGCAGCCCACATCGCGCTGCAACTGGCCGCCTTTACGCTGATCTCGCGCGATGCCGACGCCACCATCACACTGACGACACCTGCCATTGAGGTCGCCCGCCGCCATGAAAACGCGGCTCTGATGGCGCTGTTGATGATGTTCAAAGCCGAGGCGCTTGATCTTAAAGGCGAGACGGAGGCAGGCATGGCCCTGCGTCTGGACAGTCTGGGGTGGGCGCTTTATGGCTTGGGCGACAGGGATGAGGTCATCTTGAGGCTCAATGAAATTGCGTCTCTGGCCCCGCCTCCGCCCCCAACCTAACAAAGGCCCTTTTCGATGATATTCCCGCTCTCAGGTATGGTTTTCGGTGCAGTTCTCGGCGCATTGCGCGCGAAATCGAAAGGCGGACAGCGCAAGGATATGCTGCAATGGGGCGCGGTGTTTGCGATCATCTTCGGCCTTGTCGGTCTGTTTGTTCTGATCTTCCTGCAACGCAGCCTGTGATCCATGTTTCTGCCCTTCTTTGACAACTTACGCCGGCACGGGGTTCCTGTGTCTTTACGCGAATTCTTGTCATTTCTGGAAGGGATGAAGGCTGGCCTTGCCACCTATGATGTCGAGGCTTTCTACTTTCTGGCCCGCGCCACCATGGTCAAGGACGAGCGCCACCTCGATAAATTCGACCGCGCCTTTGCCGCGAGTTTCGAGGGCCTTGACGCAATCCCCGATGAGGCCGTGCTGAATGCCGTGGATATTCCTGCCGACTGGCTGGAAAAACTGGCCGAAAAGCACCTGAGCGACGCAGAGAAAGCCGAAATCGAAGCCATGGGCGGTTTCGACAAGCTGATGGAAACGCTCAAAAAACGCCTTGAAGAACAAAAAGGCCGCCATCAAGGGGGGTCGAAATGGGTCGGCACCGCTGGTACGTCGCCTTTCGGCGCTTACGGCTATAACCCCGAAGGCGTGCGGATCGGCCAAAATGAAAGCCGCCATCAGCGTGCCGTGAAAGTCTGGGACAAGCGCGAGTTCAAGAACCTCGATGACACGGTCGAGTTGGGCACACGCAACATCAAGGTCGCTCTGAAACGCCTGCGCCGCTGGGCACGTGACGGTGCCCATGAGGAACTGGACCTCAACGGCACCATCCGCGCCACCGCCGAGCACGGCTATCTGGATGTCCAAACGCGGCCCGAAAGGCGCAATGCGGTCAAGGTTCTGCTCTTTCTCGATATCGGGGGGTCCATGGACCCGCATATCAAAGTGGTCGAGGAACTCTTCAGCGCCGCCAAATCCGAATTCAAGCATTTCGAATATTTCTACTTCCACAACTGCCTCTATGAGGGCGTGTGGAAAGACAACCGCCGCCGCTGGAACGCGCAAACGCCGACATGGGACGTGCTGCGCACCTACGGGTCTGATTACAAATGCATCTTCGTGGGTGACGCCAGCATGTCGCCCTATGAAATCGCTTTCAAGGGCGGCGCGAATGAACACTGGAACGAAGAGGCAGGCCAGACTTGGCTGGAACGGGCGCGCGATCAATGGCCCAACCATCTCTGGATCAATCCGCTTGACGAACGCTACTGGCCTTACACACAGTCGATCCAGATGATCCAGGAAATATTTGGCCCCGACCGTATGGTGCCGATGACACTCGCAGGGATCGACGCGGGCATGCGGACCTTGGGGCGCTAGGAGGCACAGGCGATGTGGCACCATCTCAAAGACTTTTGGACCCACAATCGCCCAGCCTTTCTTGCCTTTCTGGTGGTTTTTGCACTGACCGGCGTTTTCGGTATGCGCGCTGTCACGCAATACATCTACTGGTCCGATCCGGGAAAACAGAACCAGACTTTGGCCGGATGGATGACCCCGCGCTATGTGGCCAAATCGTATAACGTGCCCCCCGAAGTGATCAAAGCGGCGTGGAACCTGAACCCCGACAGCGCATTGCGGCGCGCCTCGCTTGACACAATCGCGCAAGAACTGGGGCTCACGCTGGAAGAGATGCAGCAGCGGGTTGCAGCTGCGGCATTGGCCTTTCATGCAGGCCAAACCGATGAATGACCTGATCCTCGGGCTCGCGGCGGACTATGGCGTTCCCCTGCTCTTTATTGTGACATTCCTCAGCTGTCTGGCCCTGCCGGTTCCGTCCTCACTGTTGATGCTGGCATCGGGCGGTTTTGCAGCAGCGGGCGATCTGTCATTGGCAGCCGTGACCGCAGCCGCCTTTTGCGGGGCGGTTTTGGGCGACAATACGGGGTATTGGGTGGCGCGCCGGTTGGGTGCGCGCATGGATCGCTGGCTTATGGCGAAACCCAAACGGGCGGCACTGCGCAGCAAATCCGCGCAATTCATGGACAAATGGGGCGGGTCAGCTGTGTTTTTCTCGCGCTGGCTGGTGTCCCCGCTGGGTCCGCATATCAACTACGTTAGCGGCCTTGCGCGTTTTCATTGGCCCCGCTTTGCGCTCTGGTCCATGAGCGGCGAGCTTGTCTGGGTCGCTCTCTATGTCGGGCTGGGCTATGTTTTTGCGGATAATATGACAGCAATCGCCAGCATCTCGGGCAACCTTTCTGGCTTTCTTGCGGCGGGTGTGGTGGCGACAGGGCTCGGCCTATGGCTGGTGAAATCCAGCAAGGCACGGGCACGGCGCAGGGCGGACGACGCCGCGCCAAATGTCGCAGATGAACCCCCCCGTCAGGCTTGAGAACCAGCGACAAAGGCCCATATTCACATCATGATCAAATTCACCCCGATCCTTCTTGCCGTCCTCTATGGGCTTGCGATGTACCGCTTCTCGATGTGGCGCACCAAGCGCGAGCTTGACGCGCGATCCACCGAGCTTGCTGATCCGATCCTCAAGGTGCTGATGGACCGCATGGCCAAGGCCCTCGATATCGAGCGGATCAAGGTGCATATCTATGAGATCGAACCCGTGAACGGGCTGGCCGCCCCTGACGGGCGCATTTTCATCACCCGCGGGTTCTATAACAAATACCGCGCAGGCGAGGTCTCCTCCGAAGAAATGGCCAGTGTGATTGCCCATGAAATGGGCCACGTGGCCTTGGGCCATTCACGCCGCCGGATGATTGATTTCTCGGGCCAGAACGCGATGCGCACAGCACTTGCGATGATTCTGGGGCGCTTTGTGCCCTTTATCGGCCCATGGATCGCCAGCGCATTGATGAGCCTGCTGGCCGCCCGCCTGTCGCGCAGTGACGAGTTCGAGGCTGACGCCTATGCCTCGGCCCTGCTGGTCAAAGCAGGCATCGGCACAGAACCGCAGAAATCACTGTTCAAGAAACTGGAAACGCTGACGGGTGCGCGTGGTGCCGCAACGCCTGCGTGGATGATGAGCCACCCCAAAACGCCGCTGCGCATCGCAGCAATCGAGGCGAATGAAGCCAAGTGGAACGCCGGTTAAACGCGGCACCGCTTATCATCTTGCCCGAAATACTCCCGCCGGAGGCACCTGCCCGCGCAATCCACGCAGGCGGTCCCGAAGGGGCATCACGCCTCCAGCGCCTTGCCGAACCGTGGCATCCGTGCCTTTTTCATCAGCGCTCGCATCGTCCAAGGCTCCGGTGACAGCCTGTTGGCCTGATCCAACACACGCGCCGCCACGCCCCGGACCTGATCCGGGGCCTCTGCCAGCAACATAAGCGCAAAACCGTCAGGGTCCCACCGCAAGAGCGCGGCATCCCCCAGAATATCCTTGGGAAAATCCTTGGTATTCATCGTCAGAATGCCGTCACAGGACCCGATGACCGCCGCCGTCAGCACATGGATATCCGCCGGATCAGGCAACCAGAATGCCCGCTCCTGCGCCGGATCATAGCGCACCATTGCATCCGGGAATTGCGCCGCCAGCGCTGCAATCTCGCCGCGCGCCCAGACCTCTTGCTCTGGCCCAAGCTTTGCCGTCGCCCGTGCCCATTCCTCAAGGATACGCGCCGACCACCGCGCCTCGAACAGCCCCGCCCCGGCGCAGCCCAGAAGCACCTCGCGCATCACGGTGGGATAGAGAACGCAAGCGTCGAGCATCACCCTCATAGGCGAAAGGTCAGCGCTTTCAGATAGCCGCTTTCGGCCAGATGCGGCAGCAGCGGATGATCCGGCCCCGCAAATCCGGTGTGGATGATCTGCCCGCGCCGCCCCCCGCGCCCGATCCCGCGGGCCGAGGCATTCCGGAACTTCGTCAGATCCGCCGCATGGGAACATGAACACAGCGTCAGATAGCCCCCATCCGCGACCAGTGGTGCCGCCAGCCGGGCGATCCGTTCATAGGCACGCAGGCCCGCCTCCAGCGCGGATTTGGACGGGGCGAAGGCCGGCGGATCACATATTACCACATCAAATGTCGCACCTTCTTCGGCCAGCGCGGTTAGCACATCAAAGGCATCGCCTTTGCGTGTTTCGAACCGGTCCGACACCCCCATGGCGGCCGCTCCCTGTTCGGCCAGCTCCAGCGCGGGCGCAGAGCCGTCAACCGCCAGTACCGAGGCCGCGTCTGCCGCCAAGGCCGCCAAGCCGAACCCGCCGACATGGCTGAATACATCCAGCACACGCGCAGATTTGGACAGGCTGGCAGCAAAAGCATGATTGGGGCGCTGGTCAAAAAACAGGCCGGTTTTCTGCCCGCCCATCACGTCGGCCATATAAATCGCACCATTCATCGGCACCTGCACAGGCGCATCAGGGGCGGTGCCCACAAGAACGTCGGTTTTTTCTTCAAGCCCTTCGAGCGTGCGCGCACGCCCTGTCCCGTTCATAATCACGGTGGTGACGCCGGTCACCTCTTGCAGCGCCGCAACCAGCGGTGTGATCAGCAGATCGGCCCAAGCGGCATTTGGCTGGATCACTGCCAGATCGCCGAAACGGTCGATGATGACACCTGGCAACCCATCAGCCTCGGCATGGACCAGACGGTAGAACGGCGCCTCATAAAGCCGCGCACGATGGGCCAAAGCGCGCTGGAGCTTGCCCACAAACCACGCCTGATCAATCACCGCCGCCGGATCCTGATCCAGCATACGGCAGATGATCTTGGATGCAGGGTTCACCGTCACCACGCCCATGGGCGTGCGATTGGCGTCTTCCAGTTGCGCAATGGTCCCGGGGGTCAGATTGCGGGTGCGGCGGTCTGTGACCAGTTCGTTGGCGTAGACCCATGGAAACCCGTGGCGGATCGCACGGGCTTCGGCTTTGGGGATCAGCCGGACAACCGGCATGGCGGAGGATGTATGTTCTGTCATACCCGCCTCCTATCCGTCTTTGGTGCGGCTGGGAAGCCGTGCGATGACAAATTAGACCAATTGCGCCCGCAGCAGGCTGGTCAGGAAATCCGTCACCCGCACTTTCTGCGTCTGGCCTTCACTTTCCAGCACGGTTGCACGTGTCCCGCCCGGCGCTTCGAGATTGCCGACAACGCGCCGCGTCGGTTCGATCACGTCGCCTGTGGTCGCATTGCGCACAGTCATATCAAAGACGACATTGTAAACGCCGCCCACGGTATAGCGGGTCCGGTTGGTCACCCCGTGAAACCGCACCAGTGTCACATCCACTGTGACAGGCAACGTGCCATTCACCACCCGCCGGTTGCGCGCAGCGGCCTCTTCGAACATCGCCGCAATCTGCGGAATGCGCGGACCCAGCGGATCGCCGCGCCACACCACATCTGCCGTCGGATAAAAGGATTCGTCTTCCGAGACGGTCAGACCCTCAAGGACATTGAAATTGAATCCTTGCAGCGCATAGGAGCGGTCCATCTGCGGGCGCGGGTCGCTTTTCATACCCGTGGCCGCGCCACAGCCCATAAGCCCCAGAAGAGAAAACGAAACAAGAAAAGTTCTACGATGCATAAGCCTGCCCAATGACGTGTTTTTATTCATTCACCATGGAATTCTGACAACATTAAGACATGGTCGGCGCGCCGCTGCAATCTCTTGCATGCGTCCTCTCGCCCCCTTGTTAGCGCTAACGGGTCGTGTTAAGGCATCCGCAAACAGACCTAGGGAGGATGCCATGTCACTGCACCCCAAAATTGCCGAAGTTACCGACCGGATCCGCGCCCGCTCGGAAGGGCCGCGCCGGAAGTATATGGACACGATGGCCCGCGCGGCTGCCGAAGGCCCGCGCCGGTCGCACCTAACCTGCGGCAACCAGGCCCATGCCTATGCTGCCATGGGCGGTGACAAAGACGCGCTGACGGCTGGCCGGACCCCCAATATCGGCATTATTACCGCCTACAATGATATGCTCTCGGCGCATCAGCCGTTTGAAACCTACCCCGATCTGATCCGCGCCGCCGCCCGTGCGGCCGGTGGTACCGCGCAGGTCGCAGGCGGCGTGCCTGCGATGTGCGATGGCGTGACCCAAGGGCAAACGGGGATGGAACTATCACTCTTCTCACGCGATGTGATCGCGCTGGCCGCAGGTGTGGGCCTGTCGCACAACGTCTTCGACAGCGCAGTGTACCTGGGTGTCTGCGATAAAATCGTCCCGGGCCTTGTGATGGCCGCCGCCACCTTCGGCTATATTCCGGGCATCTTCATGCCCGCAGGCCCCATGGTGTCCGGCCTGCCCAACGACGAAAAGGCCCGCGTGCGTCAGGAATTCGCCAAAGGCAACGTGGGGCGCGAAGAGCTGATGGCCGCCGAAATGGCCAGCTACCACGGCCCCGGCACCTGCACCTTCTATGGCACCGCCAACTCCAACCAGATGCTGATGGAGTTTATGGGCCTGCACCTGCCGGGTGCCTCTTTCGTCAATCCCGGCACACCGCTGCGCGATGCGCTGACCACCGCCGCCACAGAACGCGCTCTGGAAATCACAGCCCTTGGCAATGATTACACACCCGTCTGCGATATCCTTGATGAAAAGGCCTTTGTGAACGGCATCGTCGGGTTGATGGCCACGGGCGGGTCCACAAACCTTGTCATCCACCTGCCCGCCATGGCCAAAGCGGCTGGCGTGATCCTCGACCTGGAGGATTTCAGCGACCTTTCCGCCGTCACGCCGCTCATGGCCAAGGTCTATCCCAACGGTCTGGCCGATGTGAACCACTTCCACGCCGCAGGCGGACTTGGGTTTATGATTGGCGAACTGCTGAACTCTGGCCTGTTGCATGACGACACCAAAACCGTCGCGGGGCAAGGTCTGGAACGCTATTCCCAGGAACCCAAACTGGTCGATGGCCGCGTGGAGTACGCCGCTGGCACAACCATATCGCTGAACGAAAAAATCCTGCGCCCTGTAACCGAACCCTTCCAACCGCAGGGTGGCCTCGTGCAACTCTCCGGCAACCTCGGGCGCGGCGTTATCAAAACCTCTGCGGTCGCCCCCGAGCGGCACGTGGTCGAGGCCCCTGCCCGTGTGTTCCACACCCAAGAGGCCGTCAAAGACGCCTTCAAAGCAGGCGAGTTCACGCAAGACACGATCATCGTTGTCCGCTTTCAAGGCCCCAAATCCAACGGGATGCCTGAACTGCACGGTCTAACACCCACATTGGCTGTTCTACAGGACCGTGGCCTGAAGGTCGCGCTTGTCACCGACGGGCGCATGTCGGGTGCCTCGGGCAAAGTGCCCTCAGCCATCCATGTCTGCCCCGAGGCCGCCGATCACGGCCCCATCGCCCTGATCCGCGACGGTGATATCATCAGGCTTGACGCAACAACCGGTACGATCGAAGTCAAGGGCGTCGATCTGGCTACCCGTACCCCCGCCACCGCCGATCTGAGCGGCAACGGCACCGGCGTCGGGCGCGAACTCTTCGAGGTGTTCCGCCAGACTGTCGGTCTGGCCGCAGAAGGCGCAGGTGTCGTTGTCTGAGCTGCCCTTTCCATGTCCAATCAAACTTCCGCCGGAGGCTCCGACACATGCCCCGCATACCCTACGCTAGGATCCTGAAATGACCCCACAAGAAGCCTCTGCCGCCGCCGCCAAAGTCTGCCTCATGGCCCCTGTCGTGCCGGTCCTCGTCGTTGATGATGCCGGTATCGCAGCCGCATTGGCACAGGCGCTTGTCGCCGGTGGCCTGCCCGCACTGGAAGTCACGCTGCGGACCCCCGCCGCCTTGGATGTCATCCGCGAAATGGCGACGGTTTCAGGCGGTGTGGTTGGCGCAGGCACACTTTTAACACCCAAAGACGTCGAAGACGCCAAAGCCGCCGGTGCGACCTTCGGCGTATCGCCCGGCGCCACGGATCGCTTGCTGGACGCCTGCGAAGCCAATGACCTGCCGCTCCTGCCCGGTGCCGCGACAGCCTCCGAGGCGATGCGCCTTCTGGAACGCGGCTATACGGTACAAAAATTCTTTCCCGCCGAAGCCAATGGCGGCGCCCCTGCACTCAAGGCCATCGGCGCGCCGATCCCGCAGGTGAAATTCTGCCCGACAGGTGGTGTGACTTTGAAAAATGCGCCGGATTACTTGGGGTTAAGCAACACACTCTGCGTCGGTGGTTCTTGGGTCGCACCCAAGAATCTGGTCGATGCAGGCGACTGGGCCGGCATTACAGCACTGGCCGCCGAGGCTGCTGCCCTGTCATGAACGCAGGCTGCGTGGCGGCTTTCACGCCATGTTAGGAAATTGGCTCTAGGGGTTTCTCAAATGTTTTGAGGAACCGCCAATGCTTGACTCATGGCCGATATCGCGACGCGTGAACACCGGCTTTCTCATCGTGACACTGATGCTGGTGGGCCTGGCCGTGTTTGCGCACCGTACGGTCGGCGCGCTTGGCAACGTGTATGATGAATACCGGCAGATCGCGCGCCAGAACATCGCCATCTCGGCCTTTATGGAAGATATCTTCGAGGCGCAACAGGCGGCCTTGCAGTACCGGATGACACCAGACCCGGTATTCCGTGAACAGGTCAGCAGCAATATTGACGAGGTGTTGGATGGCACCGGTTTTCTGGGGTCCTTCGCGAACACGCCCAACAGGTTAGCCGAAGTCCAAACCATCTTTGACGAGGCACGCATCTACAAGACGCAGTTCGCGCTAATGGCCAACGCGATTGAAGCTGCCGATACGCGGGAACGCGATTTCTCTGCGCGCTCTGACCAGCTTCAAAGGGAGACAAATACAGCGTTTAACCTTGCCCTGCAGTCGGGCAATCCGGCGTTGACGTCGGCAGTAGGGCGGTGCCTGCAAACCCTCTATACCGCCATTTTCGCCGGAAAACGCTATCTGTCCTCGGATGACGCCGCTGATCTGGACGAATTCGCAACCCAGTATGCGGTCTTTGGCAATGCACTTGACCGCTTGGAGGCACTGAACCGGCAGGACAACATCACCGTAGTTACGAACCGTATCAAAGACCTCATGAGCGGCTATCCCGAGATGCTCAACGCCTTCGCCGTCGCAAATACAAATGTAGGGGACATCCAGAAAGGGATGCTCGGCCGGATTGGTCCGGAGATGCAGCAGCGTTTGGACGATGTCGCTGCAGCGATCGTCGACCGCCAAGGCGATCTTGGGTCCGAAGGCAGCATGATCGTCACCAAAATGCGCGCAGTCATCCCGATTGTTGGCGTGGCTGCAACGCTCTTTGCGCTCACTGCCGCCTTTATCATCGGGCGCTGGATCAGCGGCGCCATCGCAAGGCTGGCAGACGTCACAGACAGGCTGGCCTCAGGCGACAACGAGGTCACCATTTCCGGCACCGAGCATCCGCATGAATTGGGGCGCATGGCGCGCGCACTTCTGATATTCCGCGACACGCAGGTCGAACGGATCGCAAGTGCGGCCGAGCAGGCAAGACTGCGCGCCCAACAGGACGCGGTGGTCAGCACGATGAAACGCCAGCTTGCGGCACTCGCGGAGGGCAACCTTACCGCTGAAATCAAGGAACCCTTCGCACCGGAATATGAAGAGCTGCGCATCAACTTCAACGATGCTCTCACCGGCCTGCACAGCGCAATGCGGCGGGTCATCGAAACATCGACGCTGATTGGTGATAACGCGACAGAATCAAACATCGCCACAGCGGATCTTTCCCAGCGCACCGAAAATCAGGCCGCGACCCTAGAAGAAACGGCCGCTGCACTGGATCAACTAACAGCAAGTGTTCGCTCGGCAGCCGAACACGCCAAATCGGTCGACACCTCGGTGACCAAAGCACGTGCAGAAGCGGCCAAAAACGGGGAAATCGTGGCACAGGCCGTGAGCGCCATGGGCGCAATCGAACACTCCTCAAAGCAGATCACACAGGTTATCAGCGTCATCGACGATATTGCCTTCCAGACAAATCTTCTGGCTTTGAACGCAGGGGTTGAGGCCGCGCGCGCTGGCGAATCCGGCAAAGGCTTTGCCGTCGTAGCATCTGAAGTGCGCGCACTGGCCCAACGGTCAGCCGATGCTGCCAAAGAGATCGCGGGGCTGATCGAAAACAGTTCCCGCCATGTGGCCCAAGGTACGCAACTGGTGGGA
>CAYZKE010000059.1:7071-11187 GCA_964478505.1 uncultured Loktanella sp. | reverse complement strand
CTCGGGGCGCACCTCATCGGTGAGATTGACCAGCAAAGGACGCAGGCCCCGCGCTTGCAGGCCTTTGGTGAACAGATCAAAGACCTCGAGAAAGACCGGATTGTGGAAGTTGTTTGACACCAGACCGATCATCTTGGTCCGGCCTGTGGTCAGCGAAGAGGCAAGCGCATTGGGGCTATAGCCCAAAGTCGCCGCTGCCTTCTCGACCTTGGCACGGGTCTTGTCCGACACCGAGGCGCCCGCGGTAAAGGTGCGCGACACAGCAGAACGCGAAACGCCCGCAAGCAACGCCACATCCCTCAGGGTGATTGTCCCTCTAGCGGTCTCGCGTGGCATCTTTCTCCGCTTCTGCGGCCACAGCCGCCCAATCCGTCGTCGCGAATTTCCAGATCGCGATCCCGCCAAGTGCCACAAACAACAGTGCCCAGAGCGGTGCGCCATTGGCGTATTCAACCACGGCCCACAGCAAGGGCAGAACGACGGTCACAACCCTGCGCCAAACCGGTAAGAAGAACGGCACCCCGAGATCGAAGAACCCCGGTTTGGGTTGATCAGACCGCATGTGCGGGCATCCTGACGAATTTCACAGAAAGCTCTTTCCGCACAGCGGGCACGTCCTGCGGCATCATGGCTTGTATGTTGCATATCAGGTACATGCGTTGGGTCTTTCCTCCAGACTGTCCGGTACTTTATCTCCATACCCCTGAAATGCAACCGGTTGCACAATGATCGGCTCGTCATGGCGCGCGAATTTCTGATTGTGCAGCCATACCGCTGTGCACCATAAGATATGCATGCATTTGACACGCCCTCGTATCTTTGGCCTGATTGCAGTGATCGCCACGCTTCTGGTGGTCGCAGGTGCGTTGTCGTTCCCTGCCCTTGAGCGGCATTATATGCGCCAACAAGCAGAGAAAGATGCAGTGCCGCTCAAGCTGGCCGTCGAGGGCCTGCGTGCCGCTGTCGACAGATATGCCCCCCTGCCCGCATTGATCGCTGAACGCAGCACCTTGATTGACCTGCTCAATAACCCCGAAGACGCCGCACTTGTGGCGGCTGTGAACGAGGATCTGCGCCAAACCGCCGCCACTGTGCGGGCAAGCGATGTCTATCTGATGGATATCTCGGGCCTGACCATCGCCGCCGCAAGCTATCGCGAACCGGGCAGCTTTCTGGGGCGCAATTTCAATTATCAGACCTATTTCACCCAAGCGCTGAACGGCGCTTTGTCCAGCTTTTCCGTCTATGGCACGACCACAGGTGAGCGCGGCTATTTCTATGCGGCCCCTGTCGAAGATGGCGAACGGATCGTCGGGGTTCTGGCGGTCAAATTCAATGTATCGGCCTTTGAGAGCATTTGGCGCGGAGCCAATAGCGAATTCATGGTCGCGGACCGCAATGACTTTGTTTTCATGTCCTCACGCCCTGACTGGCATTTCCGCGCGATGCGCCCGCTCAGTGACGCCACCTTGCGGCTGATTGCACAGAACCTGCAGTACCCGATTGACCGGATCGAGCTTTTGCCGATCACAGTGCGGCCGCTCGATGCGGATGCGCGGTTGGTCACGATCGAAGGCACGACGCGCGAAACCTACATTTTGACCTCGCAGCGTCTTGCGGATCTTGACTGGACGATGTCTTCGCTTTCACCTCTCGGGCCTGCGACGCTGAGCGCTTTGCGGTCAATGCTGATTGCTGGCCTCACGGGGCTTTTGCTGCTTGGTGCGCTGCTTGCCTATCTTCTGAAACAGGCGCGCCAGACCGAGGCCCTTGCCCGAGAAAAAGAGGCGAAACGCCTGCTGGAAGCTGCAGTTGCCGAACGTACCACCGATCTTGAAGCCGCATTGGGTGATTTGCGCCAGACCCAGACCGATCTTATTCAGGCGGGCAAGCTTTCGGCGCTGGGGCAGATGTCGGCTGCGCTCAGCCATGAATTCAATCAGCCGCTCGCGGCGGTGAAATCCTATGCCGACAACGCGGGCGCATTCCTTGCGCGCGGTCAGGTGGCCGAGGCAAAAGACAATATCACGCGCATCTCGAAAATGGCGGACCGCATGGCGACGATCTCGGCGCATCTGCGCAATTTTGCCCGCCGTCCGCAGCAAGCCACCGGTCCCTTACTCTTGAATGCGGTCGTGCAGGATGCGTTGGCGGTGATCGAGATGCGGCTGGCGTCAGAGGGTGGCGAAATCGCCTACACGCCCCCGAAATCGGAAGTATGGGTCACAGGCGGGCACGTGCGCTTGCAGCAGGTCATCGTCAATCTGATCAATAACGCGCTTGACGCGATGGAAGGGCAGCCCAAACGGGTCGTCAGGCTGAATATCGGCGATACAAGCCTTCAGGTTCGCGACACCGGCCCTGGGATCGAACATGACGCGATCGACAATATCTTTGATCCTTTCTTTACAACCAAAGCGCCCGGCAAGGGGCTCGGGCTGGGCCTGTCAATCTCATATAATATTGTCAGCGATTTTGGCGGCTCGCTCAGTGCTGCGAACCATCCCGAGGGTGGCGCGGTCTTTACCGTCAAACTGCAACCGGCCACCCCCATTGAAGTGGCCGCGCAATGAAGCAGAAAGTCATATTCGTCGACGACGAGGAAGAGTTGCGCCACGCGACGAGCCAGACGCTGATGCTGGCCGATATTCCCGCAGTGGTTCTTGATAAGGCGGAACTGGCGCTGGCGCAGATCAGCCGTGGCTTTGAAGGGGTCCTGGTCACAGATATCCGTATGCCGGATCAGGACGGTCTTTGGCTGATGCGCAAAGTTCTTGAGCTTGATCCCGAGTTTCCGGTCATCCTGATCACCGGGCATGGCGATGTGAACCTTGCGGTCCAATCCATGCGCGAGGGTGCTTATGATTTCATCGAAAAGCCTTTCGCCCCCTCGCGGCTGGTCTCGACGATCCACCGCGCCCTGGAAAAACGGCGCCTTACCATCGAGAATCGCGCGCTCAAACGCGAGGTTGGCGGGCGGGACAAGCTGGAGGCCCGTTTGATCGGACGCTCGGATGCCATGGTGGCTTTGCGCAAGCAGATCCGCACGATTGCCGCGACAGACGCCGATGTGCTGATCACGGGTGCCACAGGGGTGGGTAAGGACATGACCGCCCATGCGTTACATGATCTGTCTGCCCGTGGCCCGCACCCTTTCGTCCATATCAACTGTGCCGCCCTGCCCGTCGATCTAGTGGAAAGCGAACTTTTCGGGCACGAGGCCGGAGCCTTTCCCGGGGCGATGCGCGCCCGTTTCGGGAAATTCGAGTTTGCCCGCAAAGGTACGGTGTTCCTCGATGAGATCGACAGCCTGCCTGTTAGCGTGCAGGCCAAACTGCTCCATGCCATTCAGGCACGCCAAATCACGCGACTGGGGGCGAATGATCCGGTTGATCTTGATATCCGCATCGTTGCCGCCGCGAAAACGGACCTGTCCGAGGCTGTTGCCGCCGGCAATTTCCGCGCGGATCTGCTTTACCGGCTGAATGTCGTCACGCTGCATGTGCCAACGCTTGATCAGCGCCGTGATGATATCCCGTCGCTCTTTCTCAATCTCACGGCCCAGGCTGCTGCGCGCTATTCAAAAACGGCCCCCGATGTGCCTGCGGATGTTCTGGCGCGGATGGCCACGCAAGACTGGCCGGGTAATGTCCGCGAGCTGCGCAATGCGGCGGATCGCTTTGTGCTGGGTCTGGACCCGACCGTGACGGTGGGGACAGAAACAGAAGCCCAGTCACTCGCCCAGAAGATGGCCGACCACGAGCGCGCGCTGATTATGGCAACCCTGACCGCGCAAAGCGGCAGCCTCAAACAGACCTATGAGGCGCTAGGGCTGTCGCGCAAAGCCCTCTACGAGAAGATGCAGAAATACGGGCTATCCAAGGCGGACGCCGATCACAGCGGCTGAAATGCACCCGTTTCGACACATGTAATTGACCTTTTGTCCCCTTGGCGACCCATCCATTCTGATAATTAAGAACTGTTATCGCAAACATCCCTGCTGAAACCTTGTAACGGCCACGCCGGACAGTGGAAGTGCTCGCCATGCGGTCTACTTGCATGCAACGTGCATGAGATCACGGCCTGATCTTGGAGAGATCAGGATTAATTTGTGGA
>CAYZKE010000059.1:0-6971 GCA_964478505.1 uncultured Loktanella sp. | reverse complement strand
GCAACGTGCATGAGATCACGGCCTGATCTTGGAGAGATCAGGATTAATTTGTGGAGGAAGAACTTATGAAAATAGCAGCGCTTATCGCGACAACTGCTTTGACAGCAACGACAGCTTTTGCCGCCGGTCACGAGGACCGTACAGGTTGGCCAGAGAGCTTCACCGTCGGGACAGCATCTCAAGGCGGCACATTCTTTGCCTATGGTTCCGGCTGGGCCAACCTGGTGGCCGAAGAACTGGGCATCACAGGCGGTGGCGAAGTCACCGGCGGCCCGATGCAGAACATGGCGCTTGTGCACACAGGCGACGCACAGTTCGGCATGACAACAATGGGTCCGGCAGCTGAGTCCATCGCCGGTACAAACCCGATTGCACCCGGTCTGCAGATGACCAACGCCTGTGCGATGTTCCCCATGTACCAGACACCGTTCTCGGTGACGACACTTGCCTCTTCCGGCATCACATCCATCGCGGATATCCCTGATGGCGCACGGATCGGTTTCGGCCCTGCGGGTTCGACATCCGACACATACTTCCCGCGCATGATGGAAGAGCTGGGTGTGAACTTCGAGCGCCGCAATGGCGGTTGGGGTGACCTTGGTGGCCAGTTGCAGGACGGTCTGCTGGACGTGATCGCGTTCGCTGCGGGTGTGCCTGTGCCTGCTGTTTCCCAGTTGGAAGTACAGACTGATGTGAACA
The DNA here is from genome assembly GCA_964478505.1 of uncultured Loktanella sp. Classification (GTDB taxonomy): domain Bacteria; phylum Pseudomonadota; class Alphaproteobacteria; order Rhodobacterales; family Rhodobacteraceae; genus Yoonia. The sequence goes on along the minus strand of CAYZKE010000059.1, from coordinate 6,272 downwards.
TCATCGAGTTCACCGAAGAAGAGCAGGCAGCAATCATGGCCGCCTTCCCTGTATCGCAGTTTGAAATCGCAGCCGACACTTACACCACACTGGAAGCACCGGCCCGTTCGGTGTCCATGTGGAACTTCGCAATTGCCAACTGTGAACTGCCTGCTTCCTTCGTGAAAGCAGCGGTCGATGTGGTGATGTCCGACAACGAGCGTATGGTGAACATCCACCGTGCCGCCCGTTCCACACTGCCAGAGAACTGGGACAAGAACGCAGGCGTTCTGCCATGGCACCCAGGTGCAGCCGAGTGGTTCATCGAGAACGCTGGCGCAGACATCCCTGCCGATCAGATCTTCGGCAACTAAGCCGTGATCATAGCGGGGCTGCTGGCAAAAAGCGGCCCCGCGCACTTTGATAAATTCGACAAATTAGTTGCAGGCCAGATGTCCGTGAGGGCACCCATTTAGCATGCGAGGACCATACCATGACAACCGACCAAACTTTAGACGATCAGACGGATGGCCCCGTTCTGGCCGAAGGGGTCGACGAAGAACCGGTCGAGCATAACCGGCGAATCTTTACCGGCCGGACTTATCTGGTCATTGCCGGGATGTCGGCGTTTTACGCGCTGTTTCATATGGCCGCTCTGAATGGTTGGTCGATCAGCGGCTGGACCGGAATAAATATCCCCTTCCTGCCCGTTTTCCCGATGGAGACATGGAACTTTCGCATCGTCCACGTGGCGGGTGCGCTGATCCTTGGCTTCACGCTCTATTCCGCGCGCGCCTTCCCGGATGAGGACGCCGACAAGCATAGCATGCTTGACTATCTTGCGTATGCAGCTTTGCTCCCTGCCCTTTATGCCTGCTGGACCGCGCTTGGGTTCGCGGCAGACATCCAAGGGGGTGTCATGTGGAACGGCATGGATGAAGGCATCCGCAATGCGGAAATCTATCACTATGGCTATCCACTGATTGCCGCGACAATCGCGGGGATCGTGCTTGGCTGGTTGCGTCCCCGTGTGCGCGGTACAATCGCCCCCGCCGATCTGGTGCTGAGCGTCTGCGGCATCGCTGTCGCGATGTATTTGATCACGATCTTTGGCACTTTGATGCGCAACGCGACCGGCACGCCCTTTGCGCCCATCGGTATGAGCATTGCTGCGGTTGCCGGTACTGCCCTGATTATGGAATTGACCCGTCGTGTGGCAGGTATGGCGCTGATTATCATCGCGGGCATTTTTCTGGTCTACGTCTTTGTGGGTGACCTGCTGCCAGGCTTCCTGAACGCCCCAGATATCACGTGGCAACGGTTCTTCAGCCAAGTCTATACCGACGCAGGTATCCTTGGGCCAACGACAGCTGTGTCCTCGACCTACATCATTCTGTTCATCATCTTTGCCGCCTTCCTGCAGGCGTCCAAAGTCGGCGACTATTTCGTGAACTTCGCTTTCGCCATGGCTGGCCGCGCACGCGGTGGCCCAGCGAAAGTAGCGATCTTCGCCTCTGGCCTCATGGGGATGATCAACGGCACCTCTGCGGGGAACGTTGTGGCGACAGGCTCGCTCACAATCCCTTTGATGAAAAAGGTAGGCTACAAACCAACAACGGCAGGTGCGGTTGAGGCCGCAGCCTCGACCGGTGGTCAGATCATGCCGCCGATCATGGGGGCCGGTGCCTTCATCATGGCCGAGATAACAGGTATTCCTTACACCGACATCGCGATTGCCGCGATTATTCCTGCGATCCTGTATTTCGTGTCCATCTACTTCATGGTGGATTTCGAGGCCGCAAAGTTGGGTATGCGCGGCATGCGCGAAGATGAGTTGCCAAAACTGAAGGACATGGTCCGCCGCGTCTTTTTGTTCCTGCCGATCATCATTCTGATTGCCGCACTCTTTATGGGCTATTCGGTCATCCGTGCGGGCACGCTCGCAACGGCATCCGCAGCGGTCGTCAGCTGGTTCACACCGTACCGGATGGGGCTGCGGTCCGTCACCAAAGCGTTCGAACTGGCAGGCATCATGTCGATCCAGATCATCGCGGTGTGTGCCTGTGCCGGTATCATCGTGGGTGTGATCTCGCTCACCGGTGTTGGTGCGCGCTTCTCGTCGGTGCTGCTGAACATCGCCGAAGCGAACCAGTTGCTCGCACTCTTCTTTGCGATGTGCATCGCGATCCTGCTGGGCATGGGGATGCCGACAACGGCGGCCTATGCTGTGGCGGCGTCAGTCGTCGCTCCGGGTCTTGTGCAACTGGGCATTCCACTGCTGACCGCGCATTTCTTTGTGTTCTACTTCGCCGTAGTCTCAGCGATCACGCCACCAGTGGCCTTGGCCAGTTACGCGGCAGCGGGCATTTCGGGGGCTAACCCGATGGCCACGTCTGTCGCATCGTTCAAGATCGGTATCTCGGCCTTCATCGTACCGTTCATGTTCTTCTATAACGGCGCGATCCTGATGGATGGCACATGGGTCGAAGTGATCCGCGCCGGTATCACGGCGGTCTTCGGGGTGTTCTTGCTTTCCTCGGGTGTCCAAGGCTGGTGGGTTGGCAACCGCGCAGCATTGCCGATCAGGATTGGTCTGATGATCGTCGCACTTTGTATGATTGCAGGTGGCTGGCTGACAGACCTGATCGGGATAGGCGGCGCCCTTGCCCTGTACCTGATGGCCAAAGTCTCGCAGCCCAAGGTCACGGCATAGGCTGACAGAACCTCTGAGTAAGAAAGGGAGCGGCGCAAAAGCCTCGCTCCCTTTTATATTTTTGCATCAGACCTTTAATCATGTTTTTGACGGCCTACATGGTCCCTACCAAGCAAGAAGGGGCAAGCATGAACGGGATCGTCCCATGTCCACCAGAACACGCCACGCTGCAATCATAGCGATCCGCTTGGACAATCGCTATTACACTTGCGCGCCAAATAGGATATCCGCCGCGCACTGCGTATAAAACTGACCAATTACCTGGAAGTCCGCTTTGATTGAACTCAGCACCTATGAGCTTTTTGTCCTCGCCGCTGGCGCCATGGCCTTCGGCATTTATCTCTTGATCAAAGGTGGTGACTGGACGGTGGATGCCGCCGTGTTTGTCGCCGAGCGCACGGGGCTTTCGCCACTTTTTATCGGGGCGACAATCATCTCTTTCGGCACCTCGGTGCCGGAACTCTTCACCTCGGTCACCGCTAACTTGCAGGGCTACCCCGGCATCGCGCTCGGCAATGTGCTCGGCTCGAATGTTGCAAATATCCTGTTGGTCTTGGGGGCGACGGCTTTTGTGTTTCAGGTGACGGCACGCCCCAAGGATCTGCTCAAGGACCTTTGCATGATGCTCTTGGCCACGGGCATCATGGCCTTTGGTATGCTGACCGGCGGGTTCAGCCAGATCCTCGGCCTGATCATGTTCGCTATTCTCGCGTCTTTTGTCTTCTACCAGTACAAGACCGACAGCATTCCGCTGGAAGAAGACGACGATGACGACGACACCCCCAGCATTACCACGATGAAAGGCGCGATTGTCATTCTTCTGGCAGGTCTCGCAGCGCTGGGTGTCGGCTCGGAATTGCTTGTCAAAGGGGCCGTGCAAACCGGTTCCGCTATCGGCGTTCCAGAAGCGATTATCGGCCTGACTGTTGTTGCATTCGGCACCTCCCTGCCCGAGCTTTCAACCTGTATCGCTGCTGCGCGCAAGCAATCGGTGGGCCTCATCCTAGGCAACATCATCGGCTCAAACACCTTTAACATCCTGTCAATCATCGGCCTGACCGCCGTGATCGCGCCTTTGGATGTCGATCCGGTCCTGCTTGGCGCGGACCTCTGGATCACTGTGGCGGTTGCTGTTTTCTTCACGCTGTGGATGCTGACAATCGGCCGTTTGAACCGCACCACCGGTATCATCATGATGGCCGCCTATGTGATCTTTGTCGCGGCACAATATCTGACGCCATAACCAAGAAGGCCCCATACCATGAGCAACGCAGAAATCGGTCTGATCGGCCTTGGCACCATGGGTGCGGCCCTTACATTGAACATTGCAGACAAGGGGTTTGACATCGCCGTCTGGAACCGGACCACCGAAAGAACCCGTGAATTTCACGATCAGGCCGGTGAACTGGCCGACCGCATCACGCCGACCGAAACGCTGGAAGATCTTGTCAGCGCGCTCAAATCACCGCGCGCGATCATCCTGATGGTGCCTGCCGGTGCGCCTGTCGATGACCAGATCAAGGCGCTGCGCCCCCTGCTTGACGACGACGATATGATCATCGACGCAGGCAATGCGAATTTCCATGATACGAACCGCCGGATGCAGGAAGCCGGTGATCTGCCCTTCCTTGGCATCGGGGTGTCAGGTGGCGAAGAAGGGGCGCGTTTCGGTCCTTCTATCATGGGCGGCGGCAAGCGGGAACATTGGGACCGCGTCGCACATATCCTGGAAGCGATTTCCGCCAAACATAAAGGCACGCCCTGTGCCACATGGATGGGCGAAGCCGGTGCCGGACATTTTGTCAAAGCCGTTCACAACGGGATCGAATACGCCGACATGCAGATGATCGCCGAGGTTTACGGCATCATGCGTGACGGGCTTGGCATGGATAACGCAGCCATCGCAGAGACCTTTGCCAAATGGGACAAAGGCCCGCTGCGCAGTTACCTGATTGAAATTTCGGGCAAAGTCGCCGCTGCTGTCGATCCGAAAACCGGCAAGCCCATGCTGGATGTGATCGTCGATGCGGCAGGCCAGAAAGGCACCGGCCGCTGGACCGCGATTGAGGCACAGCATCTGGCGGCAGCGATTCCCGCGATTGAGGCGGCCGTTGTGGCGCGGAACCTCTCATCTCAGCGCGACGAACGCGCCGCAGGCGAGGCGCTTTTTGGTGCGGCCCCGCGCCATATCGCCCATGATGTGCTGTCGCTGGATGCGCTGGAAGAAGCGCTGATCGCGGGCAAGATCCTGTGCTATGCTCAAGGGTTCGGCATGATCGAAAAGGCGTCCGACATATACGGCTGGGCGCTCCCCCTGCCCGCGATTGCTGAGGTCTGGCGCGAGGGCTGCATCATCCGCTCTGATATGCTGGATGATATGGCGACTGCGCTGCGCGAAAACCCTGAACGTAATCTGATGATGGCCACGGGTTTTGCGGACCGGCTCAAGCACACCCACAACGCGCTGCGTGCGGTTGTCGCGCAAGCGGCCCTGCACGGGTTGGCAGCACCTGCGCTGTCTTCGGGTCTGGCGTATTTCGATGCCATGCGGACCGCACGCGGCACGGCAAACATGATCCAGGGCCAGCGTGACTTCTTTGGCGCCCACGGATTTGCCCGCATTGATGGCGGCGAAGGACACCACGGCCCTTGGGGAAATTAACCCAAGGCGTAGCCTGCCCCGCGCACCGTGCGCACCGGATCATCACCGCCGTTTTGCGTCAGGACCTTCCGCAGGCGGCCCACATGTACATCAACGGTCCGGGTATCGACATAGATATCGCGGCCCCAGACCCGATCAAGCAGCAGATCGCGTGACCATACGCGCCCAGGCTTTTCCATAAACGTCGAAAGCAGGCGAAACTCGGTTGGCCCCAGCTTGAGTGCCACGTCGTTGCGTGTCACGCGGTGGGTTTCCGAATCCAGCACGATATCATCATAGGTCAGAACCTGTCCCACCGTTGCCGGACGCACACGGCGCAATTGCGCGCGCACGCGCGCCATAAGCTCGGACACGGAATAGGGTTTGACGACGTAGTCATCAGCACCTGTTTCCAGACCACGGACTTTATCCACCTCTTCGGCACGCGCCGACAACATGATAACCGGGATAGCGCGCGTCTCTGGACTGATCTTCAGCCGGCGACAGACTTCGATCCCTGACAGGTTGGGCATCATCCAGTCCAGAACGATGACATCCGGCGCATCTTCGGCGACACAAAGCAAACCTTCTTCACCGTTCTCGGCGCGGGTCACGCGAAAACCTTCTGCTTCCAGATTGTAGCCCAAAACCTCCCGCTGGGCGGCTTCGTCTTCGACAACCAAAACATGGGGATGCTGGGGCATGGGTCTAGCTCGGGTCCGTCACATAGGCTGTTTTGTCACTTTTCGGCCGCGCCTCGTCAGGCATCTCGCCGGTGACCAGATAGATCACCTGTTCGGCCATATTTGTCGTCAGATCGCCCATACGTTCGATGTTTTTTGCCATGAAGTGCAGGTGCATACAGGGCGTAATATTGCGCGGGTCTTCCATCATGAATGTCAGGAATTCGCGGAACAGCGCGTTATACATCTGATCGAC
>CAYZKE010000058.1:0-11210 GCA_964478505.1 uncultured Loktanella sp. | reverse complement strand
GCATTGAGCCCGCGTTGCGCCTTTTGCGCGGTCTGCTGTGCGTTCTTGGCCTGCGCGCGTTCTTCTGGCGTCATATCCTCGGGCCGCTTGCCCTTGTTCGCCATCAGCGCCACGCCCTTGCTCATGCCTTTTCGCATAAGCATCCGCATGCCCATATTGATCAACTGGTTCACGTTCATCTGTGTCTCCCTATCTGCTTTACGCCATCTAAGGCCTGCGGATTAATCTTCAAATAATTCGGACTGATTGTCGTCATCATCGGCGTCTTCTGTCTCGCCCAAGATCTGCGCGCCCGGTGGCGGACGGTTTTCCAGAAGGCCCGCAGAGCGCAGCTCTTTCAAACCTGGCAGGTCACGGGCGTTTTCCAAACCGAAGTGATCCAGAAATCCCTGCGTGACAACAAACGTCACAGGCCGCCCCGGTGTCATCTTGCGGCGGCCAAACCTGATCCATTCCAGTTCGATCAACTGGTCAATCGTGCCACGGCTGACGCTGACACCACGGATTTCTTCAATCTCGGCGCGCGTCACGGGCTGATGATAGGCCACAATCGCCAAGGTCTCGATCGCGGCACGGCTGAGTTTGCGCGTCTCGACCGTTTCTTTCTGCATCAGAAAGCCCAGATCACCCGCCGTGCGGATGGCCCAGGCATCACCCACCTTCACTACATTCACCCCGCGCCCCTCATAGCGTTTGCGCAGATGCGCAATCGCTTCGGCGGGGTCACAGCCATGCGGCATCCGCCCCGTCAATTCAGTGATCGTCACCGGATCAGCGGTCGCAAACAGGATCGCCTCGACCATGCGCTCCTGTTCGCCCATGGGCGGCGCTTCAAAGAGGCTTTCGTTCTTGGGGGTCTCTGTCTTAGCCATCACGCGGGTCTTTCTTGCGGATTTCGATCGGGGCAAACATCTCGCCCTGCCGGATTTCTATTTTGCCTTCCTTGGCCAGTTCGAGCGAGGCTGCAAAAGTTGCCGCAGTCGTCGACCGGCGGCGTTGCGGGTCGGCATCCCAGCCATCGGGAAGGTAACTGACAATATCGGTCCAGTTCCCCGCAAAGCCGATCAGCGACCGCATCCGCTCCAGCGCCTGTTCCATCGTCATCACATGCTGACGGTCCATCACAAAGGGGCGGAAATCATCGCGGGTGCGGATCCGGGCGTACCCCTGCATCAGGTCCAGCAGTGTGGCGGTATAGGTCACGCGGCGCACGCGCTGCACGTCTTCGGTGATGCCACGGGCAAAGAAATCGCGGCCCAGCTGGTCGCGCGCCATCAGTTGGGCGGCGGCATTACGCATCGCCTCAAGCCGTTCAAGCTGGAACGCAAGATGTGCCGCCAATTCCTCGCCCGACGGCCCCTCCTCCGAGGGGTCAGGCGGCAACAAGAGCCGCGATTTGAGGAAGGCAAGCCAGGCCGCCATCACCAGATAATCCGCAGCAAGTTCCAGACGCAGGCGTTTGGCCTGTTCCACAAAGGCCAGATATTGTTGGGCCAAGGCCAGAATGGAGATCTGGCGCAGGTCCACTTTCTGTGTGCGCGACAGCGTCAACAACAGATCGAGCGGGCCCTCGAATGCGCCCACATCAACGATCAAGGCCTCAGCGGCGACACGCTCGCTGACACTGATCGTGTCTTCCTGGAAATCTTCGCCCTGCATCTGCCCTCAGCCTAAGTGACGGCCAAGTTCCGCTTCCAGCGCCCTGATGTCAATATTTGCAGGTGTTTTTCGCAGTGTCAAAGCACGATTTGCGCGGGTTATGGCCGCGTCCGTCATCACGCCCGACGCCTGTGCCACAGCCGCCATTTCATCCGCCTTGCCGTTGCAATGCAGGATAATATCACAGCCCGCCGCGATACTCGCCGCTGCACGCTGCGCGACCGTCCCCGAGAGCGCCTCCATCGACAGATCATCGGTCATCAAAAGACCATCGAATCCGATGTCCTTGCGGATCACTTCCATCATTCTAGCGGATGTTGTGGCGGGGTTGGCGGGGTCAATATCCGAGAACACGATATGCGCCGTCATCCCCATCGGCAGATCGGACAGCGCCGCAAATGGCGCGAAATCCCATGCGTCCAATTCTGTCCGCGGCGCATCCACACGCGGCAGGTCCTTGTGGCTATCCACCGCTGCCCGCCCGTATCCGGGGATATGTTTCAGTACGGGCAGCACCCCACCGGCTAGATGCGCGTCCGCACAGACGCGGCAGGCATCAACGACGGTTTGTACATCATACCCGTAAAGGCGGTTCTTCAGGACCGGATGCGTGGCCTCTTCGGCGATATCGGCCAAGGGGGCGCAATTGGCATCAATCCCGACGTCATGCAGTTCTGCCGCGATCAGCCGGTTACGGACCCAATGGGCGCGCAATGGGTCTTCGGCGCGCGCCATCTGGTCCAAGGCAGGCAGATATTCGCGCCAATGCGGGCTGCGCATCCGCTGGACGCGCCCGCCCTCTTGATCAATCAGGATCATCGCATCACGCTGAACCGCCTCGCGCAGACTATGCGTCAGACGGCGCAGCTGGTCAGGATTGTCGATATTGCGCGCAAAAAGGATAAAGCCAAGCGGCTGGACTTCGCGGAAAAAGCCGCGTTCCCAATCCGTGATCTCCAGCCCCTCGGGGCCGAAAATCGTCGCATTCATCGTCACTTAGTTGACCACCACGGCAATGCATTCCGCGCCTTCGGCCTGCAAGGCCGCACACAGGCGGCGGGCTTCGGCGCGGTCTTCAAACCCGCTGGCCCGCAAACGGTACCACGTGGCACTGCTTTGATTGCTGACCTGTATGACGCGCTCGCGCCCGCCCATCAACTGGCCAAAGCGTGATTGCAGACGGTCCCATTCGGCTGCGGCAAGGCTGGGGTTGGGAAAAGCGCCAAGCTGCACAAGGTTGGTGCCAACAGGAAAAGTTGCGGTCGTGACGGCCACTTCGCTACTGGCAGGCACAGGTGTTGCCGCAGCCACCGGTGCCGGAATACGCATATTGGCAGGCCGGATCACAGGACGCACCGAGATGGCGACACCGGGCACGCTTGCCGGGATCATATTGGGGTCTTGTGCCTCTTCTGCAGGGATCATCGGTGGTTCGGTGCTGAGTGCTGCCAATTGCGCGGCAAGCGCTGTGGCGTCATCCAGCGGCGCAACAGCGGCAACGGTCTCATCCGCGACAATTTCGGTTTCAAAAGCTGTGGGGACGTCTTCAACCGCCGCCGACACGGTTGAAAGAACCTCTGGTGTTGGCCGCACGTCAAGGTCTTCGGGTGACAATCCGGCCGTGCGTGGGGCCAGAACCAAACGATCCTCGGGACCGCCCGCTTCGCCCATCGCGGCGACTTCATTCACCGAAAGCCCCGTATGCGCGGCAACGCCGCCGCCGGGGTTGTCGGGTAGGACCCGCATATCGCCTTCCATTGCGCGCACCACGGGGATCCCGCTGACATCCCGCACGATCAGCTTGTATCCCCAAAAGCTTACGCCAAGGATCAGCGCCAGCGAAAACGCCGCACCTGCGAAGTTGACTAGATTGGTTGAGCGCGGCTCACGTGCCGCCCGGGCGAACCCGTCATCGTATACTGCCATCTCTGCCTCACTGCGCCCCAGACCTTGTGGTTTTTTCGGGGTCAATATTTTCAGCTCGATCCGGCAGCCTGTGCGTTAACGCATCTCTTCCGCCGGAGTGACCCCAAGAATACCCAAACCGTGCAAAATAACAATCGCTACGGCCCGAATGAGGGCAATTTTCGCTTGTGTGGTATCTGAGTCACCCTCTTGGACAAAGCGCAGGCTCTCGTCCGCGTTCCCTTGGTGGTAAAGCGCGTGGAAATCCGACGCCAGATCATAGAGGTAAAAGGCGATCCGGTGCGGCTCATGTCCGCGCGCGGCGATTTCCACCAGACGCGGCCATTCGGCCAGCTTTTTGATCAGTGTCAGTTCCGCTTCATGGGTCAGACCCGACAGATCAACGCCTGCCAATGTGGCGTCAGACACATCTGTGAACGCCGCAGCCTTGGCCACGGCCGAATTCACCCGCGCATAGGCATAGTTCACATAGAAAACCGGATTGTCCTTGGATTGCTCCAAAACCTTATCGAAATCAAAATCCAGCGGCGCGTCGTTCTTGCGCGTCAGCATGTGGAAACGGGTCACGTTGGGGCCGACCTGATCGACCACATCGCGCAGGGTCACAAAGGTCCCTGCCCGCTTGGACATCTTGAAGGGCTCACCGTTTTTATACAGCTTCACAAGCTGCGTCAGCTTCACATCCAGCGGCACCTTGCCGTCAGACAGCGCCGAAACAGCCGCCTTCATCCGCTTGACGTAGCCGCCATGATCGGCACCAAAGACGTCAATCAACTGGTCAAAGCCGCGCTGCACCTTGTCATAGTGATAGGCGATATCCGGCGCGAAATAGGTCCAGGACCCGTCCGATTTCTGCACAGGCCGGTCCACGTCATCGCCATGGGCGGTGGATTTAAAGAGCGTCTGTTCGCGCGGCTCCCAATCCTCGGGCATTTTGCCTTTGGGGGGTTCCAGCACGCCACGATAGATCAAGCCTTTGGCGTCGAGTTCGGCAATCGCCTTTTCGATCAGCCCCGTGCCATAGAGCGATTTTTCCGAAAAGAAGCTGTCCATGACTACGCCAAGCTGGGCCAGATCAGCACGGATCAGGTCCATCATCGCTTCGGTGGCGAATTCGCGGATCTCTTCGAGCCAGACCTCTTCGGGCTGGCCGACATAGGCGTCACCCACTTTGTCTTTGAGCGCTTTCCCCACAGGCACGAGATAATCGCCAGGATAGGTGCCATCGGGGAACGCCACCTCTTGGCCGTGCGCCTCAAGATACCGCAGGTACACCGACCGCGCGAGCACATCGACCTGCGCGCCGCCGTCATTGATGTAGTATTCCTTGGTGACATCATAGCCCGCGTAATCCAGCATGCGCGCCAGCGCATCGCCAAACACAGCCCCCCGTGTGTGACCCACATGCAAAGGCCCCGTGGGGTTGGCGGATACATATTCCACCATCATCTTCTGGCCCTGCCCCAGCGTGGACTGGCCGTAAGCCGGATCGCTCAGCGCGGCCTTAACCACGCCTTGCCAGACCTCTGGCACCAACCGCATATTCAAAAACCCCGGCCCCGCCACCTCGGCCACAGCGATCTGCGGATCCGCCAGCAGCTTTGCCGCCAGTGCGTCGGCAATCACCCGCGGGTTCATTTTGGCAGGTTTTGCCAAGACCATCGCAGCATTGGTCGCCATATCACCATGGGCGGCATCGCGTGGCGGCTCGACCGAGACAGCAGCGGTCGAGAGGCCATCGGGCAGCACACCGTCAACGACCAATTGGTCCAGACAGGCCAGCACACGGGTGCGAATATCAGCAAAAAGGTTCATGGGTCATCCAACAGCTTTGTTTGACTGGGGTTTACCACCCCAATGGCGCAGGGCAAGCAGACTTTTGACAAAAGTCTGCCTCCAAATCCTTCGAAGGATTTGGCCTCTCTAATTTCCGTCAATCACCCCGGGTGGAATATCCTCGCCACCGATCAGCCGTTTATGCTCCTGAATGGCAAACCGGTCTGTCATCCCTGCAATGTAATCGGCCACGATCCGCGCCAGCGCAGTTCTGTCGGGCGCATCCGCCACATCCTTACGCCATTGCTTGGGCAACTCATCGGTGTTTTCCATGAAAAACGGGAACAGGTCGTTGATCATTTGCGTCACCACCACCCGCATCTCTACCACCGCAGGGGCGCGGTACATGCGCGTGAACAAAAAGGCGCGGATCACCTTCAGGTCTTCCCAAAGCGCTGGCGAAAACTGCACCATCATCCGCCCTGCGTGGCGGATATCATGCACGGATTTGGGAGCCAGTTCCGTCAGGTTGCGGCGGCTGACTGCAATGACGTCCTCGACCAGCACACCAAAGAACCGCCGCAGCGCCTCATGCCGGCGGCGATAGTAATTCAGGTCAGGATATTTCGCATCCACCCGCGCAAAACAGTCGCGCAGGATCGGCAGTTCGGCCAGTTCATCGGTGCTGAAGAGCTCTGCCCGCAACCCGTCATGCAGGTCGTGGTTGTTATAGGCAATATCATCGGCCAAGGCTGCCGCCTGTGCCTCGGCACTGGCGTGGGTATGCAGTTCCAGATCATGGCGCGCGTTATAGGCGGCCAGCGCATAGGGCACATGCCCCACAACCGGCCCGTTGTGTTTGGCAATCCCTTCCAGCGTCTCCCACGTCAGGTTCAACCCGTCCCATTCCGCATAATGCCGTTCCAGAGAAGTCACGATATGCAACGCCTGCGCGTTGTGATCAAAGCCGCCATAGGGTTGCATCAGCGCATCGAGCGCCTCTTCGCCCGTATGACCGAACGGCGTGTGCCCAAGATCATGGGCCAGCGCCACGGCCTCGGTCAGCTCCACGTTCAGATCAAGGGCAGCCGCCACGGTGCGCGCCACCTGCGCCACCTCGATCGAATGGGTCAGACGGGTGCGGAAATAGTCACCCTCATGTTCAATAAAGACCTGGGTTTTATGCTTGAGCCGCCGAAAGGCGCTGGAATGGATGATCCGGTCACGGTCCCGTTGAAACGGCGAACGGAACGCACTTTCTTCCTCAGGATAAAGCCGCCCGCGCGCATTGGCGGGGTCTGTCGCATAGGGCGCTGCCATGTGAATTGCCTGTCTTGTCGCTTTTGCCTGTCATCCCTATATTACAGGTACACCCAAACCGATAGGCCCCCGTGATGTTCACCGTCCCTCCCAAAGTTACCACCCGCGCATTTGAACGCCTCGCCGAAATCGGCGCGAGCGCGCAAGGCAAGGCCCTGCGTGTCGCGGTCGAGGGTGGCGGCTGTTCCGGCTTTCAGTACGAGATCGACCTTGATGAAGCGAAAGAGGATGATCTGGTGTTGTCTGACAAGGGCGAAACAGTGGTCATCGATTCTGTGTCGCTGCCGTTTCTGGCCGATGCTGTGATTGATTTCACCGAAGAGCTGATCGGCGCGCGGTTCGTGATCAACAATCCGAACGCGACCTCGTCTTGCGGGTGTGGGACGTCGTTTTCGATGTAGGCAGCGCTATTGGGTAACGTCAATCAGAGAATAGGCTTCTTGAAGGCATGGGTAATAGTTAGGTTTTTACGACACGAATTGTGGGCGTTAAACATGTCTGTGCATCTCCCATTTCTTGCGCTGTTCTTTGCTGCAAGTTTATGGATTTGGTCTCTATCGATCCTTCCCTTTTTGGTGCTTCTTGGCCTACTGATGGTTCAGTGGCCTGTCGCAAGCTTTGTGCCGGTTATAATTCTTGGAATAGGCGGCTGTTTCTTTGTCGCTCCTTGGTTTTTCCGTTGGTATTCCATATCGGTAGGCTTAATGTTTGGTCGGGCCAAGATGGCATCGTCAAAACGCACCGACATTGAAAAGCGTCTTGCATTACAATCAACACACTGGGATTGATTGCCCCCACCAGTTGCCTTTTCCCTGACGGTTGGTCAGAACTATGACTAACGAAGGGGGCGCATATGAAAATCGCGACATTCAACATCAATGGCGTCAAGGCGCGGATTGAGGCGCTGACCAACTGGATTGATGACACCCAGCCCGATGTGGCGGTCCTGCAAGAGATCAAATCCGTCGACGAGAATTTCCCCCGCGAAATTTTTGAGGACAAAGGCTATAACGTCGAAACTCACGGCCAGAAGGGTTTTAACGGGGTTGCAATCCTGTCGAAATTCCCGCTCGAGGACGTCACCCGCGGTCTGCACAGTGCGCAAGGGAACGGGCGCGACGGTGCGGATGACGAAGAGGCCCGCTATATCGAGGCCACCGTTGTTGGCGTGAAAGCGGTGCGGATTTGCGGGCTTTACCTGCCCAACGGCAACCCCGCACCGGGGCCGAAATATGACTATAAACTGCGCTGGATGGAACGGCTTCAGGCCCGCGCCAAAGAGCTATTGGAACATGAAGAAGTCGCGCTACTATGCGGGGATTACAACATTATTCCGCAGGCAGAGGATGCCGCCCGTCCGGATGCCTGGCGCGATGACGCGCTTTTTCGTCTTGAAAGCCGTGAGGCGTTCCGCCGTATCCTGAACCTTGGCTACACCGAGGCTTTCCGCGCCCGCGAGGCGGGTGCGGGCCATTATTCTTTCTGGGATTATCAGGCGGGTGCATGGGACAAGAACGACGGCATCCGCATCGACCATTTCCTGCTGACACCGCAATGCGCGGACCTTTTGAACAACTGCTGGATCGAAAGCGACGTGCGCGGCCGCGAAAAGCCCTCGGACCATGTGCCTGTCTGGGTAGACCTTGCCGCCTAGGCGGTTGATCGGTTAGGGTCGGGTTTTTAGGTCGCATTTCAGGAGCACAGACACATGCTTCGCAAGTTAATCAGTATCGCAGTCGTTGCTGTCACATTGCCGACAATCAGTCAGGCACAGTGCCGTATCGCCGTGGCAGGCACCGCTTGCGTCGCCATCCCCCAGCCCTTGACGCCACAGCCGGGCCCCGTCGAGATTGGCGAGATACTCGAACGCGGACAATACTCGATGATCATGAATGCGCGTTACTACGGCCTGCCAACCGTCAGCGACGGCTGGGTCTATTTCCGGATCGAGGACGAGATCTACCGTGTTGATTGGCGCAGCCATGAAGTGTTGGAGCGTGTCACGGATCAGGCGAGCAGGAATTGGTGATTATTGCAGTTTGGCCTCAGGCGACTGAAAAACCAAATCCTTACCGGCCACTAAGCGTCTGACACCAGCAAATCCCGCGCCACTGCCCTGCGGTCACAGTTCTCCGTCGTCTGGTGTTTCCAGGCGAAGGACAATGTCGTGCGCCGGATCGAAATTGCGAGAAACATATCTGCGCCGGACAGGGAACCGGACGCAGGCTGCGCTGCACGGGTCTTGGCATACTTATGAAAGTCGATAGGCACCATGATGTCGGTCTACGCAGGCAATTTGCCGAAAGCTTGGCATAAATCGGAAACAATCAAGGCATTCTGAGGCATTGTTGCCGCAATCGCGACATAACGTGAAGAAGCGTTTCTGCTTTCTCCTGATCAAAAATACTGTGCGCGGTCAGGTGGTCACATCGTGATCGTAAAGCCAGCCAAGCCGGTTGAGAAACGCCGCTGGCGCCACTTTCCCCAAGGTCCGCAGCCCCGCATGGGCCACCATGCGTTGCATACCGCCCAGGTGATAATTGCGCGCATTCCTGTTTGCCGCCTCAATCGCCCGCACGACACGCGCGCGGCGCTTGTCCTGATAGCGACGCAGGCCTGCCTCAATCGTTGCCTCTTCGTTGCAGCAGCGCGCCAATGCATAGGCATCCTCGATCGCGAGGTTCGCCCCCTGCGCAAGAAATGGCAACGTCGGATGTGCCGCGTCCCCCAAAATCGCCACTGTGCCCAGATGCCATTTAGCCGCCACAGGATGCCGGAACAGCCCCCAAAGCCGTACATCTTCGACCGCAGACAAGATACTTTTCGCCTCCCAGCCGCAATCGGCAAAGGCCATCCGCAGGTTGCCGGGATCATCGCTGTGATGCCAGCCTTCCTTGGCCCATTGGCTGCGTTCCTGCACCGCGACAATGTTCAGCCGACCGCCAGGCAATGGATAGGTGACCATATGCCGTCCCGGGGCCATCCAGATACGCGCCACAGGGTCCGTCTTGTCGGCCTTGATCAGGGCGCGCCATGCCACCTGCCCCGTAAAGAACGGCTGTGCAGGCCGGTTGATCAGACCGCGCACGACCGAATGCAGCCCGTCGGAACCGACAGTCAACGCGGGATGATGTTTTTTGCCATCAAAACTGAAACTGCCATCGGCACTGATCTGTGTGATCTTTGCACCCAGCCTGACCGTGACACCTGCGGCATCACACCCACGCGCCAGGATATCGATCAGGGCGGCACGATGATAAAAAACATAAGGGGGTGTCTGCGCGGAGAGATCAAAGCGCGCAATCTCGCGCCCTGTCATCGCATCCATCGGCACCACGGCCTGTGCCTGCACACCCGAGGCGCCAAGCGCGCGGTCGATACCAAGCGCGTTCAAGGCACGCGCACCGTTGGGGGTAATCTGCAGACCGGCGCCAACCTCGGTCAGCGCGGGTGCCTGTTCATAGACCGTGACGTTCGCGCCACTGCGCGCAAAGGCCAACGCGGCCGTCAACCCACCAATGCCGCCGCCGATTACAGCGATGTCGCGGCTTTGGTTGTGGGTCATCCTAGTCGTCCCGATGCACCTTTTCGCGGCGCTCGTGACGCTCTTGCGCCTCAAGGCTCATGGTCGCAATGGGGCGTGCATCCAGACGCTTGAGCGAAATAGGCTCGCCGGTGATTTCGCAGTAGCCGTATTCGCCCTGTTCGATCCGGCGCAATGCCGCGTCAATCTTGGTAACCAGCTTGCGCTGGCGGTCACGTGTGCGCAGTTCAAGCGAACGGTCGGTTTCTTCAGAAGCGCGATCAGCCACATCAGGAATATTGCGTGTCTGGTCTTTCATGCCGGCGACAGTGTCGCGGCTGTCTTCAAGGAGCTCTGCCTTCCATGCGATCAGCTTGCGACGGAAATACTCGGTCTGCCGTTCATTCATGAATGGTTCGTCATCTGCGGGGCGATAGTCGTCTCCAAGAAACACTTCTGCCTTCATAATCATACCCTCTCGCTTTGATGCGCGCTGACGCGTTGCGCTCACCCCAACCCCAATTTTGTCGGGGTTTACTTGGTTCCCGACGCGCTGTCACCCCCCATTTTTGCAAGCCTCGCAGGGTGTTGATGATCCCGAACGACCTGCTAGGTTACTTTTGCAAATCAAAGGGCAAGCAGATGCAATTCACCGGAACCGAGACCTATATCGCCACTGACGACCTGACCATGGCGGTGAATGCAGCTGTCACGCTGGAACGCCCGCTTTTGGTCAAGGGCGAGCCCGGCACCGGCAAGACCGAGCTTGCGCGGCAGGTCAGCGCGGCCCTTGGGCTACCCATGATTGAATGGCACATCAAATCAACCACCAAGGCACAACAGGGGCTTTACGAATACGACGCCGTCAGCCGTTTGCGCGACAGCCAGCTGGGTGATGCGCGGGTGCATGACGTGGCCAATTATATCAAAAAGGGCAAGCTCTGGCAGGCCTTCGGCGCGGAAGGCAAGGTTGTTTTGCTGATCGACGAGATCGACAAGGCCGATA
>CAYZKE010000057.1:4526-11217 GCA_964478505.1 uncultured Loktanella sp. | reverse complement strand
GTGGCATCCGAGGGCAGTTCGCTTTCGACGGTATCAGCACCTTCACGCACCTGATCAAGTGCCTCTGCTGCATCAAAGCCCGGCTCAAAATCAAGCTGGACTGCGCCACGACCTTCACTGGCCGTCGCGGTCATGGATTTGAGCCCCGTCAGCGAGGCAAACTCGGTTTCCAGAGGCCCGACAAGCACATCTTCGGCATCTTCCGGCGAGATGCCGTCCACCGAGGCCGACACAAAGATGATCGGGATCGGGATTTCGGGATTACTCTCTTTCGGGATCGCGGTGTACGACAAAGAACCGACAGCCAGCAATAACGCGAGGATCAGCAGGACAACCTTGCTGCGTTTGAAGGCCGCATCAATCAACGTATTCATTGCGCGATTTCCGCAGTCTGGTCAGCAGCAATCGGGCGCGGATCAACCAGATCACCCGCGTTCACAAAGCCCTGTCCCACAGTGATGATCCGGGCATTCTCGGGCAGGCCCGTCACCCATACGCCGTCAGTCTGGGCGCGCGCGATCGCGACAGGCCAGAAGGACACGGTGTTGTCATCTTCTACTATCTTTATGCCCAACTCACCGTTGGTGCCCAATGACAGGATGGCTGGCGAAATGAAGTGCCCACGTGCCTCACCCGTAGGCAGCGCGATCCGCGCACTCAGACCGGCGGGCATCACGCTATCGGGGTTATCAACGGTCACCTCGACGCGGAAAGTTCTGGTCTGCTGGTCGGCGTTGGCGCCGATAAAGCTCACGATGCCGGAACGCTGTTCACCTGTGATGAAATCCACAGTTGCTGTTTGACCGGTCTGAATGCGCGACAACGCCTGCTGAGGTACCTGAATGACCACTGTTAACGGATCATTGTCGATCACCTCTGCCACGATACTGCCATTGCTGACGAATTCACCCTCATCGAGTGTCAGATCGTTCAAACGGCCCGCAAAAGCGGCCCGGATGATCGTATTGGCCAGCTGCTCTTCAGCGGCGGCAACAGCCGCATCCGCTGCCGCCTTGGCCGCGCGGGCACTGCTGACGCGGTCTTCGGTGGCCACGCCGCGCTCTTGCAAGGCCAGCGCGTTGTTCAAATCGCGTGTTGCCTGCGCTTGCTGGGTCTGTGCCTGCAAAAGCTGTGCTTCGATGGTCGCGGCATCCAGCCTGCCGATTTCCTGACCCGCACCGACCAGATCACCACGCGCGGCAGAGACCGAGATCACTTGTCCTTCTGTTTCAGCCTGCACAGCTGTCGCACGATCAGGTTCCGATTGGCCCTCGGCCGAGAGAACCAACTGCACATCCTGCGCCTGAGAGTCCATCACCGCCACAGTAATCGCACGTTTGTCGGGGGCTGCTGCAGTGTCGTTCTCGGGGTTTTGCGAGGGCAAAATATAGCCACTCCCCATCCAGCCGATCAAAAGCAGGGCCAGAAAAACGGCAACCCACTTGGACCGCCCAGCGCCTTTATCCCCGTCAAATGTCAGTTTTCCGGCCAAATCCGTTTGCATGTCGTGTGCCATAGGGCAGTCCTTAAATGTATTTCCGCACGCGCAGCGGCGCTTGACGCGATATTGGGCCTAAATAGGCCTCTCTTGCCACAGTTACTAGGGATAGCTGACCAAGCCTGATCGTCACGATAGTGTTAGCGCCTATAACACGGGCGGTTTGTGCTCCGTCAAGTGCACGACAGGTACCACAAATGCACCCTCCTTAGGCAGTTTCACGTCGACTATGAGCGGGCAGAGGCTATGTTTGGAGGGGCACGGTTTGAAAGGCAAAGACATGACACGCACCGTCGATCTCAATTCCGACATGGGCGAAGGCTTTGGCGATTGGCGCATGGGCGATGATGCAGCCCTGCTGGATATCGTGTCCTCAGCCAATATCGCCTGCGGGTTTCATGCAGGCGACCCTGACGTGATGGACAAGACCATGCGCCTTGCGGTGGCCAATGGTGTTGGCATCGGCGCCCATCCGGGCTTTGCAGACCTCAAAGGCTTCGGGCGGCGCAAACTGCCGCTGCCGCATGGCGAGATTGCAAATGCGGTGGCCTATCAACTGGGTGCGGCCCAAGCCATGGCGCGGCGCGCCGGTGGTAAAGTGCGCCATCTGAAACTGCACGGGGCGCTGTCCAATATGGCCTCTGTTGATCCTGCATTGGCCAAGGCCTGCTACACCGCTGCCCTCGACGTGGACCCCGATATCGTCATCATGGTGCTGGCCGCCACCGCGATGGAGGATGTCGTGCGCGATCTGGGCTGCAACTGGGCCGGTGAAATTTTCGCCGACCGCGCCTATAACGACAACGCGACATTGGTCGACCGCAGCCTGCCCGGTGCTGTCCTGCATGACGCCGCCACTGCCGCACCACGGATCCTTAAAATGCTGGACGCAGGAGCCATCATCGCCGAGAACGGCAAACACATCCCCTGCCAGATCGACACGATCTGCCTGCACGGTGACACGCCGGGCGCGGTCGAGATGGCACGCGGCATCCGCCAGCATCTGACCGACGCCGGCATCACCATCACCCCACTGTAAGGAGCCCCCATGGAACTCAACGCCGATTTCACCAAGCGCGTCTTGTTGCATACCCAAGACATCCCGTGGAAAGCATCCCCCATGCCGGGTGTTGATCGCCGCATGCTCGACCGCATCGGGGATGAAGTCGCGCGCGCGACCTCGATTGTGCGCTATGCACCGCACAGCAAGTTTTCCGCCCATACCCACACCGGCGGCGAAGAGTTCATCGTGCTGGACGGCGTATTTCAGGACGAACACGGCGATTATCCCGCTGGCACCTACGTGCGCAACCCGCCGACAACATCGCACACGCCGGGCGCAGAGGAGGGTTGCACGATCTTCGTCAAGCTGTGGCAATTCGACCTCGACGACCGCACCCAGTTTCGCAAAGAGATGGGGACAGAGCTTGCCGATCTGGGCGGCGGCGTAAGTGCGCAAGTCTTGCACGAGGACGCGCAGGAAACCGTCCGTTTCATTGCATTGGCCCCCGAAGCGGTCTTTGCAGAAACGCCCGAAGGTGGTGCCGAACTGCTGATGATCGAGGGCGACGCGACCGAAGGCTCGGACACCCTCACCAAAGGCGCTTGGCTACGCATCCCCGATGGGCAGGCGATGCAGGTCACAGGCGGCAAAGACGGTGCGAAATTCTGGATCAAGACAGGCCATCTGCCCTTCGCCAAAGCGCCCGCTGTTTAGGCACGAAAACCGTCGGGGATCTGGTCGTCCCCGTCCAAGATCAGATCGGCCATCACCGCGCCCACCTTGGGGGCCATGCCAAAGCCGATCTTGAAACCGCCATTGGCGATGAATTCTCCAATCCGCTCAGGGTGCACGCCCAACACTGGCGCACGGCTTTTGCTGCGCGGACGCACGCCCGCCCAGCGTTCCAGCACCGGCGCACTCTCTAGCACCGGAAAGGCGGCATAGGCACGCGCCAGCACATCCTCAAGCGCGTCATCCGTGCAGTGCGGATCATCGAATTCCCGCTCGGATGTGGAGCCAATCGCCACCGTGCCATCACCATGCGGGATGATATGCAGCGCATCGGCAAAAAGCTGCGGCTGGCCTGCCGCGTTGAAATCTAGCAGTGCCGCCTGCCCTTTCACACCGTTCCCTCCGATCTCTTGCATGCCACGCCATCCGGTTGCCCAGACCACCTTGCCCTCAACGCGCCCGTTGGCCAGAACCTCACCGCCCAGCGCCACTACAGCATCAGCCAAAGCACAGGTCGCACGGCGGGGGTGGATCAGCGCTGACAACGTATCATGCACCACCATGCCGCTTGGTGATGGCGGCATCCACGGCGCATCTGTGACTGGGATCACATCCCAGGACGCCTTGCCTTGCCAGAGCGTCGCTGCACTTTCAGCGCGGGCCTGTGCCAGATCGACCGCACGCGCGTCCGCCAAAGGTTGCAGACGCCCTGACCGCGCATAGCCCACGTCTTGACCGCTCAGGGCCGCGACGTCAGCCCAAAACGCCTCGGCCATGATCAGGCTTTCGAACTGAAACGCCTTTTTGGCATTCCAGTTTTCCGGCACATGCGGCGCCAGGGCCCCGACCAATCCGCCACTTGCACCCGCCGCCACGCCATGCGGATCAATCACGCGCACGACCGCGCCGCGCCGCGCGCTGGCATAGGCGATGGACAGTCCGAAAACACCCGCTCCCATAACCGTGATATCAGCCGTTGCCATTCGTTGTCCTTCCGCTCAAAGATGTGTGCAGTGGTAAGGCAAGGGCCGATGACAGACCAGAGAGCACGGATAGAATGGCGGGATGGCGTGCCCATCGCGCAGGCCTTCGATGACCCCTATTATTCCCTCGACAATGGCGTGGCGGAGACCCAGCATGTCTTTCTGGCAGGCAACGACCTGCCCGCACGCTTCGGCGCGGATTTCCTAATAGCCGAACTTGGCTTCGGGACGGGTCTGAATCTGCTGGTCACGTGGGCCGCGTGGGACAATGCAGGCCGGCCCGGCGCGCTGTCGTTCACGTCGTTCGAGGCCTTTCCGATGGCGGCGGACGATATGGCAGCGGCACTTGGCCATTTTGCAGACTTAAAGCCCTATGCAGAGGCGCTATTGGCACAATGGACGCCAAAGAGTGGTAAAGTTGAACTGAGGAACGGCCCGACCTTGGAAGTCATCACAGGCGACGCGCGCGTGACAGTCCCTGCATGGGACAAATGTGCCGATGCCTGGTTTCTTGACGGATTTTCCCCCGCAAAGAACCCTGAGCTCTGGGAACCTGAGTTGTTGGCTGCAGTCGCAAACCACACCAAGCCGGGCGGCACCGCGGCGACCTATTCGGCGGCGGGTGCCGTGCGCAAGGCCTTATCCGGCGCGGGCTTTGAGGTCACCCGCGTGCCGGGCTTTGGCCGCAAACGGCATATGACCCGCGCAAGGATGCCCGATGCAGAATAACCCCCGCCTTGGCATCATGCTGATGATTGCCACAACCTTTGTCTTTGCCGTGCAGGACGGAATTTCGCGGCATCTGGCAGGCGAATACAACGTCATCATGATCGTGATGATCCGCTATTGGTTCTTTGCCGCTTTCGTTATCAGCATCGCGACCAAGCAATCAGGATCCATCCGTGCAGCCGCCGCAACCAAACAGCCGATCCTACAAATCACACGCGGCACGTTGCTGGCGCTTGAAATCTGCGTGATGGTCAGCGGCTTTGTCCTGCTCGGCCTTGTCGAAAGCCACGCTGTCTTTGCCTGTTATCCCCTGCTGATCGCAGCCCTTTCAGGTCCGGTACTGGGGGAACAGGTGGGCTGGCGCCGCTGGACCGCCATCGGCATCGGTTTCGTCGGTGTCCTTGTTATCCTCCAACCCGGCTATGCGGTTTTCGCCCCTGCCGCTGTGATCCCGTTGGCGGCGGCTTTCATGTTTGCGCTCTACGGTCTGCTGACACGTTACGCGGCCCGCAAAGACACCACGGCCACGTCTTTCTTCTGGACCGGCACCGCTGGTGCCGTGGTCATGACCGTAGCAGGGGTCTGGTTCTGGGAACCCATGAGTGCCGCAGACTGGCGCTGGATGGCAGCGCTTTGTGTTACGGGCGCGGGCGGTCATTGGCTCTTGATCAAAACCTACGAGGTCGCCGAGGCCAGCGAGGTCCAGCCCTTCGCCTATCTGCAACTGGTTTTCGCCAGCGCGATCGGGATCTTCCTTTTGGGCGAAACCCTGCGGCCCAACGTTGCGATCGGCGCAGCGATTGTCGTGGCAGCGGGCCTGTTTACGCTCTGGCGGGCAAAGAAGGTCGCTTAGGGCCGCGCAACCGGCCGGACGACATCAGAGGCCGCGTCGCTGACCACAGGTTCTGGCCGCGCGCGCGGGCGCAGCAAGGGCTTTTTCCCGATCAGCAGTTCGGTGAAACGCACGGGGCCGGTCTGACCTGTCAGACGGGCCTGATAGACCGGGATGCTTTCGGTCACGCGCATCACATAATTGCGGGTTTCCCGAAAAGGAATGTGCTCGATCCAGTCGACGACATCCATCTCAAGCAGACGCGGATCGCCGCGTTCGTCAATCCACTGGCGCGGACGGCTGGGGCCGGCATTATAACCTGCCGCAATCATGACAGGGCTGGGCCCGAACTCTTCTTCCAGATAGGCTAGGTAATGCGTCCCTAAGGTCGCATTATACTGCCAGTCATTCGTGAGCCGCCCGCGCGAATAGGGTATCCCGAGGTTGCCCGACACCTCTTCTGCCGTGGCAGGCATGACCTGCATCAGACCCAAAGCACCGACGGGACTGCCGATGGTTTCGTTGAACTCACTTTCGCGCCGCGCGATTGACAAGGCCAAGGCAGGCTCTGCCGGAAGGTCCAGCGCAGCCATGTCATGTATGGGGTAATAGACCGACGGGATCAGAATGCCCCGCTCGACGGCGGCTTTACCCAGCAGCAGCGTATAGAAGGGCTCGTCAATCTCGTTCAGATAAGCCCCCAGAGTCGCGATCTCGTTCGCGCTGAGCGTCCTGCCAAGCTGGGCAAAAAAGGTAAAAGCCGCACCACGTTCACCGCTCGCAAGCAGGATCAACGCCGCCTGTACGATATCATCATCAAAGACAGGGGTATCTGCCCAATCAACGGGAGTTCCCGCAAGGGACGGATCCAGCGCACGCCCCACCTTTTCAGACGCCAACAAGCCATAAAAGCT
>CAYZKE010000057.1:2844-4426 GCA_964478505.1 uncultured Loktanella sp. | reverse complement strand
GCCTCGGCCTGCCCCAGCGCCAGATGGGCCTGCGCCAGACGCACCGCACCTTCGCCGGTTTGTGACGCCTCTCCTGCGAACCAGGCAACGACCTCTGCAGGCCTTACGGTTTCATCGATCATCAGCTCTGCTTCGGCGCGCAAACGATCCAGCCCCGGCCAGTCTGCCCGGCGATCCAGAAAATCACGGTAGGCGGCAAAGGGTGCATCCCCTGTCCGCAGGCGCAGCCACATCAGTGTGTCCTGCGTGACGGGTCCAACGCCTTGCGCGATCTGCACGGCTACGTTCCAATCGCTTTGCGCGGCGTCAATCGCAGCAATGCTTCGGGCATCAATCGACTGCGCCTGCACGGGACCGGAAGCGACCGTGCAAACGAGGCCTAGAATGATGAATTTGTGGAACTTCACTGCGCACCTCTTTTGATGGGAAGTTAGCCTGTGATGCAGCAATAACAACTCACAAACGCGGCAATGGGCGCAAATCCCCACGGGCGGTGCGCCGAAACGAAGGGCTTGTAGGATTTGCCGTCTGCGCCTAGTGTCCGCGCGATTTTACTGCAGCCAGTATCGGCTGCCCGCAAGAAGGAAGCGTGCCATGTTCAAGGGATCACTCCCCGCCCTCGTCACGCCGTTTACGAACGGCAAAGTCGATGTGGATGCGCTGAAAAAACTTGTGAACTGGCATGTGGATCAGGGCAGCCATGGTTTGGTGCCCGTCGGGACCACAGGCGAGAGCCCGACCCTGACCCATGCAGAACATGATATGGTCGTGGAAATAGTGATTGCTGAAGCCGCCGGGCGTATCCCCGTGATCGCCGGTGCGGGATCAAACAACACGATTGAGACGGTCCGTCTGGTGCAAGCCGCGAAAAAGGCGGGCGCAGATGCGGCGCTTGTTGTGACGCCCTATTACAACAAGCCCACCCAAGCCGGTCTGATTGCACATTTCGAGGCCGCCGCCGATTGCGGGCTGCCGATCGTGATCTACAACATTCCCGGGCGGTCCGTGGTCGATATGACACCCGCAACGATGGGTGCGCTGGCCAAACACGAGATGATCATTGGGGTCAAAGACGCCACCGGTGATCTCTCACGTGTGCCCAAGCAACGGATGACCTGTGGAACGGATTTCGTTCAGCTTTCGGGTGAGGACGCGACAGCGCTCGGGTTCAACGCCCATGGCGGCGTCGGGTGCATTTCGGTGACTGCGAACGTGGCCCCTGCACTTTGTGCGGCATTTCAGGAAAGCACGCTCGCAGGCGATTATGCCAAAGCACTGACACAGCTGGACCAGTTGATGCCGTTGCACGAAGCCATCTTTACCGAGCCGGGTGTGGCGGGCGCAAAATACGGGATGTCCTTGCTGGGCATGTGCAGTGACGAGGTGCGTTTGCCGCTGGTTGGGTTGACCGATGAGGCCAAGGCCAAAATGCGTGCGGCGATGGAACATGCGGGGTTGCTGTAACGTGGGTTTTACCCAACCTACAGCGTGCTGGCAGGTGACAGCGGCTTGAACCACGCATTGTTCAACCGCCACAGGCCAAAGGCCAAGGGGATCGCGGCCAACCCGCCGATCACATAGG
>CAYZKE010000057.1:0-2834 GCA_964478505.1 uncultured Loktanella sp. | reverse complement strand
CATGGCTGCGTTGAATATCCCCCGACGGTTGGACATCGCAGCCCAGATAATGAGTGCGCCAAGCAACAGTGCCCAGACGATCGCATAAACGCCTTCACTGATCTCGAACGCTTGCGTGCGGTAGGCATCGCGTGCAGCGTCATAGGCCTGCCAATCGCCAGCAAAGTCACTATAAACCGGCCCCCAAAGCCTTTCACCCACAACATCGCCCCAGATGCTGCCCACCAGAAAACACAGGTTGGCCACGATAAACGCCATGATCATCAAGACCCCCGCTTGCCGCCCCATTTTTGCATCGCCGCGACTGATGGCCCACAAACAGGTCCCGATCAGCAGGCCCATTTGCAAGATGCTGAGCGTCGTTTCCGGCGAGTAAAAAACATAGGCTGCCGTGAAATAGTAGGTTCCGGTGTCCAGCATCTGGCCAAAAGGAATGATCGCCAGCGCGGTGATAAAGCGTATGTCCAGTGTCAGGCCCAGCGCCGCGATGGCCGCAAAGACGTAAAAATGGATCAGCGGCATTGGCCAACCTGCAAGATCAAATTGGTCTGCCGCACCGTAGACACCGACCAAATGCAATGCGGCGGCCATCACCAGCACAGCGCCATAGGCAAAGCGCAATTGGACCAACCCTGCCCTGAAGCGCCAGAAGAACAGCGCCGCCAGCACCGCCCCAATCAGTGCAAGCAAGATGCCCGCACGGTCTGGTATCTTGTCGATCAATTCAAACGCGGTGCCAGAAATCAACATACCCGCCCCGATCAACGCACTGGCATTGCCGAACATCCGGTAAAGTGCCGCACCTTTACGCAGGATCAACAAACCGGCACCAAGAAAAAGACCGCCGCAGACAGCCACGCTCGCAGCACTTGCCAAGAGAAACACCAATCCCAGCGTCGCCGCCAGAATACCCGCAATAAGCAGGCTGTTGACGCAAAGCGCGATCATCGCAGACCGCGCACGCGATTTGATCTCATCCGCCTGCGCGGGGTTGATGACACCGTCGGCGACCAATTGGTCTGTTTGGGCAACGTAATACATGACGTCTCCTGATTATGCTTCACAATCAGGATACATCATTTTTGAACGTCGTTCAATAATTTATTTTGCCCGCATCCAATCCTCTGCAAAGGCGATATCGTCACAGCCACCGAAATCCGCAGCCCGCGCGAGTTCTTTGCACAGCGCCGCAACGCGTCCAGCCCCGAGACGGACACCCTGTTCGGGCCAGAACGCCCGAACTGCAAGAACACTGCCTTCCCGCTTCATATCAATGCGGCCAATGATGCGGTCGCCCTCGATTACGGGAAAGACGTAGTAGCCATATTTGCGCTGCGGGGCGGGTACGAAGATCTCGATCCGGTAGAAAAACCCGAAAAGCCGCTCTGCCCGTTTGCGGTCTCGCAAAGCGGGATCAAACGGTGAGAGAATACGCACACGCGTCACAGGTGCTAATGGCAAGCTGTCCATCACATCGGGCCACGCAAAGGACCGGCGCAATTTGCCATCCACGCCTTCCACATCAATCTCGATCAAACGACCCTCGGCCAGAGCGGTCGCGCACCAAACCTTTGCCTCGGCGGGGCTCAAGTGATCCCAGAACACGGCCAATTCGCCGCTGGTGGCAAACCCGAGCCGGTCGAGTGCGCCGGAACAGCACCAGTTGATCGTCTCGTCCGGATGATGGCGGCGGTTGAGGTGTTCGGCAGGAATCACCCGTTCGGTCAGATCATAGACCTTGGTAAACCCGTCGCGGCGGAGCACGGATATCTGGCCTGACCGCCACAGATACTCAAGCGCTGTCTTGGAGGGGTGCCAGTCCCACCAGCCGCCTGAACCACGGCTTTCGCCCTCGCCGACCTGTCCCGATGTGCAGGCCCCGTGATCGGAAATCCGGCGCAGGACCGCGTCGATCTTGCTGTGAAAATCATCGCGACGCTGGTCTTGCCAGCGACTGGCCAGACGCGCCTCATCACGGGCAAAGCGCAGCCGCCAGTGGGCAAAGCTTTCGATCGGAATGATGGCGGCGTCATGGGTCCAATGCTCGAACATCTGCCTATCTCGGTGCAGCAGATGCTGGAGCGCGCGAGGCCGATATTGCTGGCGACGCGACCACAGGATGAGGTCGTGGGCACGGGCAAACGTGTTGACGCTATCAAGCTGCACAAAGCCCAGCTGATCTATGACGCCCGTGAGATCGGCCCCTTTTCCTGCACCGGATGGCCGGCCCTGCAAGCCGTGCCGCGCCAGAAAAAGATGGCGGGCGGCGGAATTGCGCAGTACCGGAACTGTCATGTGTCACGATCCTGGATCGCGATTTGTTGCAGGCGCAACTGGCGCAACGTCTCGACCATTGCCGCAGTCACAAGTCCGATGTTCAGCAGGCCATTCAACGCAGCCATACCGCCAAGCAGGCGCCATTCAACCGGCAAGAGGATGTCACCAAAGCCAAGGGTCGTGAATGCGACCAGCGCGAAATAGACCGAAGTTTCCAGCGCATCAAAAACGCCCAAGGCTATGAACGTAAAGGCCCAAGTCCAGACTGCGATGGTCATCTGCAACAGGACCCAAAGCGCTGTCACACACAGTACAAGCATCAGTTTCGGCGCATGGGGTGCCCTGACCAGCCAAGGCCGCAAACGGCCCAGCCGTCTTTCCAGCATCCAAAAAGTGATCGCTGCTGTCATGATCGAAAACACAAGCAACGTGCTTCCAATGGCGATCTGAACAAACATCTTCACTCTCCTGCGCGGGCTGACCATCGGCACACCTTGTGCCACAGCGCCCCATCGCCTATTTGTGCCCAACTATGGCCAAGAAACCCGAAAACAAAA
>CAYZKE010000056.1:0-11247 GCA_964478505.1 uncultured Loktanella sp. | reverse complement strand
CATGACCATCCGTGGCGGGGCGAAAGTCCACGCACCGGTTGGCGTGCCAGCAGAATAAGGAGGGCTGAGATATGTCTGATACACCAAACACACCAGCCAAAGGCTTCCTTTCCAAACACGCGATCCTTGAACGCAGTCCAACGTTGCTTCTGATCTCCTCCCTGTTGGTGGTGACGGTGGGCGGGATCGTGGAAATCGCACCCCTCTTCTATCTTGAGAATACCATCGAAGAGGTAGAGGGGGTGCGACCCTATTCCCCGCTCGAACTGGCAGGGCGCGATGTCTACATCCGCGAGGGATGCTATGTGTGCCACAGCCAGATGATCCGCCCCATGCGGGACGAGGTTGAACGCTACGGCCACTACTCGCTGGCGGCGGAATCCATGTATGACCATCCGTTCCAGTGGGGGTCCAAACGCACGGGCCCCGATCTGGCCCGTGTGGGCGGCAAATACTCGGATGCATGGCATCTTGATCACCTGATCGCGCCACGCTCGGTTGTGCCGGAATCGATCATGCCGGGCTATGCCTACCTGCTCGATACGCCGGTCAATGCAGAGTATACCGCCGATCTTGTGTCCACCCACCGGTTTGTTGGTGTGCCTTACACCGATGAAATGATCGAGGTCGCTGCAGCGGATGTATTGGCTCAGGCCGATCCGAATACAGAGGCCTATGACGATCTTCTCGAACGCTATCCGGGGGCGCAAATCCGCAACTTCGATGGCGCGCCCGGTGTGTCCGAAATGGATGCTCTCATCGCCTATCTGCAAATGCTGGGCACAACGGTCGATTTCTCGACCTTCACCCCAGACGCAAGCCGCTAAGGACGTATGGATATGGAAAACACATCTCTTCTGAGCCAGTTGGCCGAAAACTGGATGCTGCTGGCGATGTTCACGCTGTTCATTGGCGCAATCCTCTGGGCTCTGCGCCCTGGGACCCGTGCCTTGCACCGTGACACCGCCAACATCCCTTTCCGAAACGAGGACCGCCCCGGTTCTTCCGAGACTGAGGAGCTGCAGAAATGAGCAGCAATGACCAAAAAGACATCGACGACGTCACAGGTACCGACACAACAGGTCATAGCTGGGACGGGATCAAGGAACTGAACAACCCTTTGCCGCGCTGGTGGCTATGGACCTTCTACATCACGATCATCTGGGGGGTAGCCTATTCGGTTGCCTATCCCGCTTGGCCGATGATCAGCGGTGCAACCGCTGGCATATTGGGCTATTCAACGCGGGCCGAAGTGGCGCAAGACATCGCCCGTTTTGAAGAGGCCAACGCTGAGATTTCGGCGCAACTGGCCTCGGCTGATCTGAACACCTTGTTGGAGAACGAGGACCTGGCCCGCTTTGCGACCTCTGCCGGTGGTGCGGTGTTCCGCAACAACTGTTCCCAGTGCCACGGGTCGGGTGCCGCCGGTGCGGTGGGCTATCCCAACTTGCTGGATGATGACTGGCTCTGGGGCGGTGATTTCGACAACATCGAATACACGATCCGTCACGGTATCCGGAACGAGGAAGACTGGGATGCGCGTTACTCTGAAATGACCGCTTATGACGAGATCTTCAGCAATGAAGAGGTGGATCAGGTCGTCCAGTATGTGCGTCTGATTTCCAATCAAGAGCATGACGCGGGTCTTGCAGCGGCAGGCGAAGAGCTCTTTCTCAACAACTGTGCCGCCTGCCACGGCGATGACGGCGCGGGTAACCGTGATCTGGGCGCGCCTAATTTGACCGATGCGATCTGGCTCTACGGCGGGAGCGTGGATGCCCTCGAAGAAACCGTGCGCTATGCCCGTTTTGGTGTCATGCCGCCTTGGGGCGAACGCCTGACAGAGGCGGAAATCAAAGCAGTCACCGCTTATGTCCACCAGTTGGGCGGGGGCGAATAGGGATCACTGGCCTCGGAACATCTGTTCGCGCATATATCTGATGGCTATGTGAAGGAGAGGGCGTCTGCGAAAGTGGGCGCCCTTTTCCATCATTCATTTTCATGGCCAAAACGATTTGTCGCGCCCTCGGGATCAATTCTCCGAAATGTAGTCAGCTGAGACATAGCCTGAGATTTGCGGAGCATCAGCAAGTGAGACCTTACACCACCGTTGGCCAACCTCGGTAACACAGTCTTTCAGATTAAGGACCGTTCCCTCAGGTAAACCCAAAACAATATTGAACCCAAGCCCCGGACCCGAACGCAATTTGAGCAGTTCGTCAGGACCAGTACCTTGAACCAGCGTGCGCCCACCGCTTTGCAAAGCGCAACCGCCGGCAAAAAACATCAGAAATATGAAGGGAAATGCACTGCGCTTCATCATCCAGCCTCAAGCTTTGTACGATTTGTAGACATTGATTGCGTAGGGAATTATGCCTCTTGCGCCAGCCGCGCTTCCAGCACGTCAAACGGCACGCCGGGTTCGTCCTTGGCACCACGGATCACCAGTGACGTTTTCACGGATGCCACGTTATCGGCGCTGGTCAGTTCCTCGGTCAGGAAACGCTGGAACGTCCGCAGATCAGGGGCGACACATTTGAGGATGAAGTCCACCTCGCCGTTCAGCATGTGACACTCGCGTACCAGAGGCCACGACTTGCAGCGGTTTTCAAAGGCACTCAGGTCTGCCTCGGCCTGACTGACCAGTCCGACCATCGCAAAAACCTGTACCTCGAAACCCAATTCGCGGGCGTTGACATCGGCATGATAGCCCTGGATATAGCCTTGCTCTTCCAGAGTACGCACGCGGCGCAGACATGGCGGGGCCGAGATGCCCACACGTTTGGCAAGCTCGACGTTGGTCATGCGACCATCGGCCTGCAGTTCCGCCAGAATCATGCGGTCGATTTCGTCTAGTTTGGTCCCTGGCATCGGATTTTCCCTGATATTTTGCAAATACTACGCCAAGAAGGTCCTGTGCGCAATATTATTTCAAGGGTTAGCAACAAAATAACGCAGGCTGCGCGCGACGAGTTGGTCTTTTATCATCGCCTGCAGAGGGCTATATCGAAAGGGGAATTTAGGAGAGACTGCCATGACCGACGCGCGCCACATCAAAGTATTGATCATCGGATCGGGGCCTGCGGGCTATACGGCGGGCGTTTATGCCGCGCGCGCGATGTTGGAACCGGTCCTGATCCAGGGCATCGAGCCCGGCGGGCAGTTGACCACCACGACCGAGGTCGAAAACTGGCCGGGTGATACAGAAGTGCAGGGGCCTGATCTGATGGTCCGGATGGAGGCGCACGCCCGCGCGATGGGCTGCGAAATCGTCGGTGATATCGTGACCTCGCTTGATCTGCAAAACCGCCCCTTCACCGCCACTTGCGACAGTGGCGCGGTCTATACCGCTGATGCGGTGATCCTATGCACCGGTGCGCGGGCAAAATGGCTGGGGCTACCCTCGGAAGAGAAATTCAAAGGGTTTGGTGTGAGCGCCTGTGCCACGTGCGATGGCTTCTTCTATCGCGGTCAGGAAATTGTTGTTGTCGGTGGCGGCAATACGGCCGTGGAAGAAGCGCTTTTCCTGACCAACTTTGCATCCAAGGTCACGCTTGTGCACCGCCGTGATGAACTGCGCGCCGAGAAGATTTTGCAGAACCGTCTGATGAACAACCCCAAGATCGAGACACTGTGGTTCCATGAGATCGACGAGGTTTATGGTGCCGATAGTCCTTTGGGCGTGGAGGGCGTGCGTGTGAAGCATACGCAGACTGGTGAAGTGACCGAAATTCCTGCAAAAGGTGTCTTTGTTGCGATTGGCCATGCGCCTGCCTCCGAACTCGTCAAGGATCAGCTGGAGACCCACAACGGCGGCTATGTCAAAGTGGCCCCCGGTACGACGAAAACGGCCATTCCGGGTGTTTTTGCTGCAGGTGACTTAACAGACCATGTGTATCGTCAGGCGGTCACCTCTGCCGGTATGGGCTGTATGGCGGCGCTGGATGCAGAGAAATACATCGCCGAGTTGGAAGATACGCAGGCTGTCGCAGCCGCCAAGTAGGTTTTCAACCCGCGGCCATTAAGGTCAGTGTTCTAATCCGCGGCCTTGAAAGGGGACGCTAACCCTGCATTTGCAGGGCAAAGGACATTATCGGTTTTTTTCGATTTGGCCGCTAGACAAGTCCCTTGGGCCACGTCTATGCCACAGCCAACTGACCTTTAACGTATTTGAGATGACCATGTCGCATGATCTGACACCTGTTCCAGAACTTTATGTTTCTTACGAGAGTGCCCAGAAGATGAAGCTGGAAGCCGCCGAGCTGACCAGCCATGATCTGACACCGCGCCAGATCTGCGATCTGGAATTGCTGATGAACGGGGGCTTTAACCCGCTAAAAGGGTTCTTGGGCCAGGCCGATTACGAAAGTGTCGTTGACACGATGCGTCTGGCCGACGGCACGCTTTGGCCGATGCCGATTACGCTGGATGTGTCCGAGGGGTTTGCAGAGGCAATTGAAATTGGTCAGGATATCGCGCTGCGCGACCAGGAAGGCGTGATCCTTGCCACGATGACCATCACCGACAAATGGGTGCCGAACAAAGCGCATGAGGCCGCAATGGTCTTTGGTGCGGATGATAGTGCGCATCCTGCGGTCAATTATCTGCACAACACGGCCGGTGCCGTTTATCTTGGTGGCCCTGTCACGGGTATCCAGCAACCTGTGCACTACGATTTCCGCGCGCGCCGCGACACGCCAAACGAATTGCGCGCCTATTTCCGCAAACTGGGCTGGCGCAAGGTTGTGGCCTTCCAGACGCGTAACCCGCTGCACCGCGCGCATCAGGAACTCACGTTCCGCGCCGCAAAAGAAGCGCAGGCGAACCTTTTGATCCATCCGGTCGTGGGTATGACCAAACCGGGCGATATTGACCACTTCACCCGCGTCCGCTGCTATGAGGCAGTGCTTGATCAATACCCGTCATCCACCACGACGATGTCTTTGCTGAACCTTGCGATGCGCATGGCCGGCCCGCGCGAGGCAGTCTGGCACGGCTTGATCCGTAAAAACCACGGTTGCACCCATTTCATCGTCGGCCGCGATCACGCAGGCCCCGGCAAGAATTCTGCGGGCGAGGATTTTTACGGCCCCTATGAAGCACAGGACCTGTTCCGCGAGCATCAGGAGGAAATGGGCATCGAAATGGTCGACTTCAAGCACATGGTTTATGTGCAGGACCGCGCCCAATATGAGCCAGCGGACGAGATCTTGGACAAGGACGATGTGACGATCCTCAATATCTCGGGCACTGAGTTGCGCCGCCGCTTGTCTGAAGGGCTTGAGATTCCTGAATGGTTCTCGTTTCCTGCTGTGGTTGAAGAACTGCGCAAGACGCGCCCCCCACGTGCAGAGCAGGGGTTCACTGTGTTCTTCACCGGATTTTCGGGTTCTGGAAAATCAACGGTCGCCAATGCGCTGATGGTCAAGCTGATGGAAATGGGTGGGCGTCCGGTCACGCTTCTGGACGGGGATATCGTGCGCAAGAACCTGTCATCCGAACTGGGCTTCAGCAAAGAGCACCGCGATCTGAACATTCGCCGGATCGGCTATGTGGCCTCCGAGATCACCAAGAACGGTGGCATCGCGATCTGTGCCCCGATTGCGCCCTATGCGGCGACCCGACGTGCCGTGCGCGAAGATGTCGAGCAGTTCGGCGCGTTTATTGAAGTGCATGTCGCGACTTCAATCGAGGAATGCGAGCGGCGCGACCGCAAGGGGCTCTATAAGCTCGCACGTGCAGGCAAGATCAAGGAATTCACAGGTATTTCAGACCCCTATGATGTGCCTGAAAACCCTGAACTGCGTTTGGAAACCGAGAGTGTGCCTGTCGACAACTGCGCGCATCAGGTGATCCTGAAGCTGGAAAGTCTCGGGTTGATCAAAGGCTAACGGATTGGTGTCAAAGGTAAGGTGGATCAAGATCCACCTTACCTATTTAATGCACCGTGACAGGCTGCATGTTGTTTTCGCGGGCCAGATGAAAAGCCAGCTTGCGATCAGCAACCAGCGCGAGTTGTTCGCCATCGGCGTTGTGGACTGAAAACAGCTCTTCCAGGTCACCGACGCGTTCGCGCATTTCCTCGGGAAGGTCGGTTGCAAGGATAGGTTTCACATAGACGATGCCTTGACCGAGCTTTTCGAGATCGAATTTGGTATTCATAACTTACCCCTTCCTGATTTTGATCGTTTGCACGACACGCTGCGGGACTGCGCGGGTCAGATCGACGTGCAGCAGACCGTTTTCCATGATCGCCTCGCCGACATCTACGCCATCGGCCAGTACAAAAGAGCGCTGGAATTGCCGCGCTGCGATCCCGCGATGCAGGAAGATACGGCCTTCACTGTCGTCAGACTGGCGGCCACGAATGACCAGCGCATTGTCCTCAACCGTGATTGACAGATCACCTTCCGCAAAACCGGCAACGGCCAGCGTGATCCGGTAGGAATTTTCCGACGTTTGTTCGATGTTATAGGGCGGGTACCCTTCGTTGCCGCTTTTCGCGGTCCGTTCGACCAGCCGTTCCAGCTGTTCAAAACCCAAAAGGAACGGATGCGTTCCCAAAGCCAATTTTGTCATAAGACATGCCCTTTATTGAAGCGACTGTCAGGTTGTGGCCCCATTGCGGCGACCGTTGTGCAAAATATGGGTGTGGATGGGGCATTGATCAAGAGGAAGTATTAGGTTCTTGATGCTTTCACACTATAGAGTGGGGCAAGATCCCGCCCCTAAATGAGCTGTTGATGAACACTTCGAACAAAATGGAAGAAGTAGAGGTCCTTCGCATCAAGCTGGAGGTGCTGCGTCGTGAGCACCGTGATCTGGACGAAGCCATTGAGGCCCTGCATGAGCGCGGCTCGGCTGATATGCTCACCATCAAGCGGTTGAAAAAGCAAAAGCTGGCGCTGAAAGACCGGATTGCCCAACTCGAAGACCGCATTTTACCTGATATCATTGCATAACACGCCAGAGGGCATTGCCGCGCCGCTGGGCTTGGCTATAGTGCCGCTTCGTTTTGAAAGTGGGACAATATCATGACCAAACCCCTTGTCGGTATCATTATGGGCAGCCAGTCGGACTGGCCCACGATGCGCGAAGCGGCAGATGTGCTTGATGCTTTGGGGGTTCCTTATGAGACCAAGATCGTCTCGGCGCACCGGACCCCTGATCGACTATGGGAATACGGCAAGACGGCTGTGGACCGTGGTTTGCAGGTCATTATCGCCGGTGCTGGAGGTGCCGCGCATTTGCCGGGCATGATGGCGTCGAAGACCCGCGTGCCTGTGGTGGGCGTGCCGGTGCAGACGAACGCCTTGTCGGGTGTGGACAGCCTTTATTCCATTCTGCAAATGCCGCGGGGCTATCCTGTGGCAACAATGGCAATCGGTGCGGCGGGGGCCAAGAACGGTGGTTTGATGGCGGCGGGTATTCTTGCGCTTCATGACGCCGATTTGGCCGCGCGATTGGACCAATGGCGCAGCGATTTGAGCGCTTCTATTCCGGATGAACCCAGCGATGTCTGACGCTCTCCCTGTCGGGGCCACGATCGGTATCTTGGGCGGTGGTCAGTTGGGTCGTATGCTGGCCGTTGCTGCAAGCCGCCTTGGCCTGAAAACCCATATTTTTGAACCTGGCGCGAATGCACCTGCGGGTGATGTCGCGCACCGTGTGACGACGGCTTCCTATGACGATGTCGCGGCGCTGACCGCCTTTGGAAATGCGGTTGATGTGATCACATATGAGTTCGAGAACATCCCAACGAGTGCGCTTGATCTACTCGAAAAACTGGCCCCGATCCATCCCGGGCGTCAGGCATTGGCCACCAGTCAGGACCGTTTGACCGAAAAGACCTTCTTGCAGGACTTGGGTCTGCAAACAGCGCCTTTCGCGGATGTCGGCAACGCGGCTGAGTTGGACGCTGCACTGGCCAGCATTGGCACGCCTGCGATCCTGAAAACACGGCGGATGGGCTATGACGGCAAGGGACAGGCGCGTATCATGACGCCGGATGATGCGGCCAGTGCACTTGCCGATATGGCCGGTGCCCCTGCGATCTTGGAAGGCTTTGTGAATTTCAGCCATGAGGTGTCAGTTATTGGCGCCCGCGGGCCTGACGGGGCGGTGGCATGCTATGATCCGGGCGAAAACGTGCATGAGGCGGGCATTTTGCGCACCACCACCGTGCCTGCGAAACTGACGCCCAGCCAGCGCACGGATGCGGTGTTGATCGCCGCACGTATCCTGAATGCGCTGGATTATGTCGGTGTCATGGGGGTTGAATTATTCGTCACGCCACAAGGCCTGATCGTCAATGAAATCGCGCCGCGTGTGCATAATTCGGGCCATTGGACACAGAATGGCTGCACCATTTGCCAGTTTGAGCAGCATATCCGCGCCGTGGCCGGCTGGCCCTTGGGCGACGGTTCGCGCCATTCGGATGTGGTGATGGAGAACCTGATCGGCGACGATATGGACCGTGTGCCCGAATTGGCCAAAACTGATGCGGCCATCCACCTTTATGGCAAGGCCGAGGTCAAGGCAGGGCGCAAGATGGGCCATGTCAATCGGGTTGTAAAACCTGCTTAGTCGGTCCCGAAGATAATCCCTGTGAGGCTCAGGCTGCGGTCGAATTCGCCGTCGCGCAAGAAGGCGACGACCTCTTCGATAACCAGAGGATTGTTCATCATGAAGGTGTGGGTAACTGGCAGGACGATGTGGTCTGTCATACCCTCCAGACGCGTGGATGCGACCGACACCTTTCCATCATCCGGCCCTTCGATCAGGGCGGAATAAACAGGGTTAAGTGTGCGGTTTCCCGCGATGATCCCTATTTCGTAGGGAATTTCCGCCAGTTGGTTCGGCAAGCTACCTGCCTCAGTCCCCAGTTGCAGGCCAGCGGGGCCATTGACCCATTGGAACGGTTCGAAGTCGCCGAAGATATCGACGAGTTCGGAGCCGCCATTGGGTGGCCCCAGCATGACCACCCGCCCCATGTCAGCGGGGCGGTTGTTGGTCAGCCATGCACGCACAAGGATGCCGCCCATCGAATGGGTCACAAAATTTACGCGGCGGTCACCACAAGCCGCCACATCTTCGGGTAGATTCTGTTCCACCAATGTCGGGATATCCGCTTCTGTAGAGGGATAGCCGCGATTCACCACGAAATACCCTGCGTCTTCAAGCACTAATTGGAGAGGGGTAAGCGATATTTCGGTCCGCGCCAGACCGTGAAGCATGACAACACACTCTTGCGCGACAGCCGCGCCAGGTAGGAAAATGCCGAAAAGTGATGTCCAAACCAGTTTCATACCCCATAGGTAGCATCCATGGGGGCGTGCAAAAGCCCAAAAATGCATAAACCTACCGTCGTGCGATCAGCGACACAGCGATCCCGCCAAGAACCAGTGCGCCTGCTGCGATCAGGCGGGTGGTAAGGGGTTCGCCCAAAAACAGCACGCCGGCGGTTACGGCGATAACGGGCACGCTGAGTTGTGCGATCCCTGCAATGGTCGTCGGCAGGGCGGGCAGGGTGCGGTACCAGAGCGCGTATCCAAGCCCTGATGTGATTGCCCCCGCAGCAACGGCGGTCAGAATAGCCGGTGCGGGCATATCGCCGATACCGGTGCCAAGCATAACCATTGCCACCAGCGGCAGGCAGAGCAGGAAATTGCTGGCAGTCGCGCCCAAGGGATCGGCTTCGGCGCGTCCCAAGAGTGTGTAGGCGGCCCAGGCTATGCCGGCGGTAATCATCGAAATGGCGCCACTGATGGGCACGGTGATATCGCCACTGGGCCAAAGCAGGACGCAGAGGCCGATGAGTGCGATTGCCGCGCCGAGCCAGCGCAAGAGCGGGATCGTGCTGCCTTCAATGACGGCCCACCCAAAGACGACGATTTGCAGGACACCGAAGAGGATGAGCGCGCCAAGTCCTGCGTCGAGCGTGATGTAGGCCCACGAAAAGCCGACCATATAGATGGCGAGCGCCAACGCGCCTGCGCAACGGCGCGCCGTGAAAACCTCTGGCCGTGGCGCTTTGCGGGCCATCACCAAGACCCACAGCATTGCCGCCCCTGCACCGGTCCGGATAGTCGCGAAATCCATCGGGTCCATCCCTTGCAGCGCCACGCCGATCCGGTTGAGGATCGAGTTGGCAGCAAAGGCGCACATCGTCAGTGCGACAAGGGTGAAGAGCCGCATTACGTAGGCCTGCTCGTGTTATCCACGGTTGTAAGCTGCCGTGACCAGTGCTGCAGGGTCTTTTGTGCCCAGGCCTTCAGCGAGCGCCTGTTTTTGACGTTCACCTGCCTGCGCCAAGTTGGGGGAGGCGAGTCCATAGGCCTCGGCCACGCGCTGGAAGACGCCGTTGTCTTTGTGAACGGCCTGGATTTCGAAGCCGACCGTTTCATCATCGCCAAGGATTTTGGGAATACGGTCTGCGATCATCGGCATGCCGGCGGGGCCACCACACAAGATGCGCAATGCGGTTTCCAGCGGAAGGCCGGCGCGTTTCGCCAGTGGCATCATTTCATCAAGGCCACTGAAGTAGCACTGTATCATACTGTTGTTGATTGTTTTCATCACAAGGCCTGTGCCTAGGGGGCCCACGTGAAACACGCGGCCAGAGATGGCGCTCAGGATGGTTTCTGCGCGTGCTGCCGCCTCATCGCTGCCGCCGATAAAGACACCGCATTGCCCTGCCAATACCAGTTCCGGTCCACCAGAGATCGGCGCATCAACGGCCAGAGCACCTTTCGCTTCAATCCGGGAAATGCGGTCTTTGAGGATCGTGGGGACGACCGTGCTTGTGTCGATGATGATCTTGCCGGTGAGGTCCTGAGTGAGGCAGGTGTCGAGAACGGAAGCCACAGCGGTGTCGTCAAGCAGGCTGAGGATCAGCGTGTCGCAGGTGTCGATCAGACTTGAAAGGTTAGCAGAGGTGGCGATCCCGTCCACTACGCGGCCACTGCGGGTCCAGCCTTGGACGTTGTGGCCTTGCGCACGCATCCGCTGGGCAATCGCGCTGCCCATGCGCCCTAATCCGATGATACCGATCTTTGTCATGCTACGCCTCCTTTGTCAGAGGCGATATGATACCGGATCACCGGAAAAGGGAAGGCGGGTTGCCTAGGCAGCGTCCCACGCACGGTCGCCCTTGGCGTCTTTGACGCGTGTGGGCAGGCCGATTTTATCGAGCAGGGAAAACAGTGGTTTGGGGTCCAGCTCTTCGACGTTCATCATCTTGCCGTG
>CAYZKE010000055.1:10703-11300 GCA_964478505.1 uncultured Loktanella sp. | reverse complement strand
CCGCCACTTCGGCAAGACGGTCAAGTTTGACGGGATCGATATAGTCGGACATGGGGCACCTCGTTTGTTCGCGCTGACACTATTGCGTGACGCGCCAAGGTCAACCAACTGTGCGTTTGGGCAGAGCCCTAAAAGATCCGCTGCGCGGCCCGGCGCACTTCAAAACCGCCGCCTTCAAGATTGGTGCAGGTCACACCCGAAAGCTCTGACTGGCAGGTAATACCGTCGAGGATGGCGCTGCTGCCGTAAGGCAGGACGTCACGCACCTGCTGCGTCATAACATCATCGGTCACACAGACCAATTGGCCACGACCCGTCTGACCGACTTCGCCGCCAGTGGCCTCGCGCACCAAGGCGGAGACATCCTGGTCCTGGCCGTAGAGCCGGACTGTGCCCTTTTGCACCGCCTGCTCCACCGTGCGCCGCGACTCGATACCGTGCAGCAGCAGCGGTTCGGCGAGCGTGTCGTACACGGTCATGCGCGGGTTCAGCGACGCGAACGGGTCCTGGAAGATCATCTGCATGCGCCGGCGCATGGCCTTCAGTGCCTTGCCTTCCAGCGTCGTGAGCTCCGTACCGTCGAAGCGCACGCTGCCG
>CAYZKE010000055.1:9211-10693 GCA_964478505.1 uncultured Loktanella sp. | reverse complement strand
CCCGTCTGACCGACACCAAAGGTTGTCCCCCAGTCACCATCACAGGACGCCGGACGATTGGTATAGCTCTGCACGTCCACACCAAGGTTGCATTGCACAGCCAAGGGCGCACCGCGGGTCATGTCACAGCGGATGTTCCCGGAAGGCGACTGGAAAGCGATATCAACATCAGCCGCGGCAATGCTGCCGCAAGCAGCGAGCACAAGCGCAAGGCCGTTTCGGCGCGCGGGGAATGACAAAACCATACTCTTCACAGGTGCAGACCTAACATGATCCTCGGCTTAGTCAAAACTCACACTATTGCGACCGGAAAACGGCAATCGGACCGGAAACAATGCAACCCAGGTTATCGCATCTGTTGCAGCAGCGATGCGTGGACGGCGCCGTAAACGCTGACTCTCCTGACATATCCTGTCAGGAGCCACCCTTGAACCCCACCCCAAACACATCAACTATAGGCGTAACCCCAAAGGACCGATCCCAATGGCCTACGCCCAGACCGACAAACGCGAGATTGACCAATTTCTCGCCAACCCTGCTCCTGACGTCAAAACCCGCGAAAAGCTGGAAGGCGGCAAGCAATTCGTGCTGAAAACCGAGTTTGAACCGGCAGGCGACCAGCCCACCGCGATCAAGGAACTTTCCGAGGGTATCCTCGCAGGTGAACGCGACCAGGTACTCTTAGGCGCGACGGGCACGGGCAAAACCTTTACCATGGCCAAAATGATCGAGGAGACCCAGCGCCCCGCGATCATCCTTGCGCCCAACAAAACCCTCGCAGCGCAGCTCTATGGCGAATTCAAAGGCTTCTTCCCCGACAACGCCGTCGAGTATTTCGTCTCCTACTACGACTACTACCAGCCTGAGGCCTATGTGGCCCGCTCGGACACCTACATCGAGAAAGAAAGCCAGATCAACGAACAGATCGACCGGATGCGCCACGCGGCCACCCGTGCGCTCTTGGAACGCGACGATGTGATCATCGTAGCCTCTGTGTCGTGCATCTACGGTATCGGCTCGGTCGAAACCTATGGCGCCATGACGCAGGATATCCACGCGGGCAACGATTATGACCAGCGCCAGATCATTGCCGACCTGATCGCACAGCAATACCGCCGCAACGATGCCGCCTTCCAGCGCGGCACCTTCCGCGTGCGGGGCGATAGCTTGGAAATCTGGCCCGCCCACCTGGATGACCGTGCTTGGAAACTGTCATTCTTTGGCGAAGAACTGGAATCCATCACCGAATTCGACCCGCTGACGGGCGAGAAAACGGGCAGCTTCGACAAGGTGCGCATCTACGCCAATTCGCACTATGTGACGCCGAAACCCACGATGCAGCAGGCCATTATCGGGATCAAAAAAGAACTGCGCATGCGGCTCGACCAACTGGTCGCCGACGGCAAATTGCTTGAGGCACAGCGGCTTGAACAGCGCACCAACTTCGATCTCGAAATGCTCGAGGCGACAGGTG
Organism: uncultured Loktanella sp.; assembly: GCA_964478505.1. Lineage (GTDB taxonomy): Bacteria > Pseudomonadota > Alphaproteobacteria > Rhodobacterales > Rhodobacteraceae > Yoonia. The sequence goes on along the minus strand of CAYZKE010000055.1, from coordinate 9,219 downwards.
TCTGCAAC
>CAYZKE010000055.1:0-9201 GCA_964478505.1 uncultured Loktanella sp. | reverse complement strand
TTCGAATTCATCCCCGACAATGCCATCGTCTTTGCCGATGAAAGCCACGTCTCGGTCCCGCAGATCGGCGGCATGTACAAAGGCGACTACCGGCGCAAATTCACGCTGGCCGAACACGGGTTCCGCCTGCCGTCCTGCATGGATAACCGCCCGCTTAAGTTTGAGGAATGGGACGCCATGCGCCCGCAATCGGTCTTCGTCTCGGCCACCCCGGCGGCGTGGGAGCTGGAACAAACAGGCGGCGTCTTCACCGAACAGATCATCCGACCCACCGGACTGATCGACCCGCAAATCGAAATCCGCCCTGTCGATATGCAGGTTGACGATCTGCTTGACGAGGTCCGCAAAGTCGCCGCCGACGGCTACCGCACGCTGGTCACGACCCTGACCAAACGCATGGCCGAGGACCTGACCGAATACATGCACGAACAGGGCATCCGTGTGCGCTATATGCACTCGGATATCGACACGATCGAACGGATCGAAATCCTGCGCGACTTGCGGCTTGGGGCCTTTGACGTGCTGATCGGGATCAACCTGCTGCGCGAAGGCCTCGACATCCCCGAATGCGGGCTGGTGGCGATCTTGGATGCGGACAAAGAAGGCTTCCTGCGTTCTGAGACGTCCCTTGTCCAAACCATCGGCCGCGCCGCGCGCAACGCCGAAGGCCGCGTGATCATGTACGCCGACCGGATCACCGGTTCGATGGAACGGGCCATGAGGGAAACCGAACGCCGCCGTGCCAAGCAACTCGCCTATAACGAAGAACACGGCATCACCCCGATGACGGTCAAAAAGAACGTCGAGGATATTCTGGCGGGCCTCTACAAAGGTGACGTCGACATGAACCGCGTCACCGCGAAGGTCGACAAGCCAATGGCGGGCGCGAATTTGCAGGCAGTGCTCGACGGTCTGCGCGCGGACATGCGCAAAGCCGCCGAAAACCTCGAATTCGAAGAGGCCGCGCGCCTGCGCGACGAGGTGAAACGTCTAGAAACCGTCGAACTCACAATCTCCGACGACCCGCTGGCGCGGCAACAGGCCGTGGATAAAGCGGTCGACGACGCGCAGAAAGCGTCAGGCCGGAGCACCGGCGGACGCGGCGGAATGCGTGGCGGGAAGAGCAGGTATGGGGGGAAGCGGTGATGGCAGATTGGGACGACGCCGAAATCGTTAGTGCCGATACCAAGATGGCCAATGATGGCGTTCCTTTCCATGCTCGACGGTTTCATCTCGGCCAAACACTACAAAACGGTCGATTTGCGAACAGCAGGACTTACACTGATAAAATCGCAGATGACTATAGACGGCTATTCCCTGAATATTCGGCAGTTTGGAGCGGATGGGGCGCTGGCTTCATCAATTCGGAGGACCGTGTACGAAAGATCACTCCGCCCACATTTGCTGGAACAGTCTGGCTCTCGCAACACGAATACTCGGGCTTTGACTCGCATGAAGACCTGATGAAATTCTGCCGAGAGCGTGAAGACATTTTCTGTCACGTGACCAGCCAATCTCAAATGGTCTTCGATATCGACAATCTGATCATCGACAAGGACAAGCATCCAAAAAGCGCCGCTCTTTGGCTAAAGAGCAAATCATACTTAAACGCTATCAGTGATAACCTTCAGAACAGTTATTTTGTTGGGTTTTCCAACTCGGAAACGTGGTTGCTTTTCGAGTTTGCAGCAAAATCTCTCCTGTCTTTTTGCGGAAAAACTGATCAGGAACTTAGGTCGATGAACCATCGGAAAGATAGACTGCTCTTGGGCCTTAACGAAGTCATAGATGACCGTAGCAAGCGAGAGGCACTTGCTGAAATTGTGGCAGATTTACCCGAGTACAATTCCAGTAGATATGATCCTGTCGAGCTTAGTCGGGTAGACGTAATCCATCAGGCTGCAGTTGCCCAACATGGTGCAGCTATTTGCGCTACTTCATTCACAGGACAGTCGCAGGAATCAAGAATTCTTCCCGATTCATTATCGTAGGGTGGGTGAAACCCACGCTCCGCAACCCCGTGGGTTTCACCCACCCTACCCCCGAGCAGTCAGCTGAAATAAAACAGCCAAAGTGACCCATGATCCTATAAAGACGATGGAAAGCTTTTTCTCCTCCACTTCAAATCGACCAGATATGATGTTGAAAACCACTGAAGGTTTCTTAATGACTGTTAAAATTGCATAGATGATTGCAAAAGCAGGGATGATGAAAATCAAAATTAATAAGAGGTTCATTGTCTACTCCGTTTTGAACTGCCAAAGAATCGTGCACTGTTTCTGTTTATCGGTTCGCACAGAGGATCTGCCACCACGAGCTGAAAATTGAGTATTGCAGCGCGTTTGCAGCAAAAGTGAAGTGGGTGAAACCCATGCGCCGCACCCCCGTGGGTTTCACCCACCCTACCCTCGCGCAGTCCCGGACCTGATCCGGGACCTCAACGCCCCCAAAACCTTAACACCCCATTCACACATCCCACCGCACGCGCCCTTAACCCACCCAAACCGTACACCGCGTACATACGCATTGTGTACGGGTTGTGTACGCATTGCATACGCCCTCATCTCCAGCAAAACCCCGCGTTAACAGGCGATTCCCCACGTCACCTCCGCAATCATCCGACACCCCGCACCGCGCGTTGCGTCGCTGCGGCCTTGCCCACCGCCGCGCGCCGCCTACATCCTCGTCATGCGCACCGTTCTCGCCTTCCTCCTCCTTGCCTCACCCGCCGCCGCGTGGGAGTTTTCGGCCTCCCCGATCTGCACCCTGACGGACACGCAAGCAGCAGGCGAAATCACCGTCACCTACGACCCCGCAATCACCGAATATGCGGTCACCGTGACCCTGCCCCAAGGGCGCTGGTCCGGCGATCCGGTCTTCGGCATGGCCTTCGCCAATGACCGTCCGATCAGCATCCAGACAGACCGCCATAGCGTCAGCCCCGATGGCCGCAGCCTTACCGTCAAGGATCGTGGGTTTGGCAATGTTCTGGACGGGTTAGAGTTCAACGCCCGCGCCTACGCCATTCTGGGTGACACAACCGTCGGCTTTGATCTGGACGGGATCGGCCCCGCCATGACCGCCTTTCGCAACTGCCCCGCAGCAAACCTTGCGTGATGACCGACCCGATCAACCCCACTGACGATAGCGCCCGCGCACTGGCCCAAAACCTGCTGCAAAACACCCGCTTCGCCGCCCTCGCTGTGACCCACCCCGACAGCGGCGCACCCTATGTCGCCCGCACGGCGATGCTATGGCATGAAGGCGCGCTTCTGACGCTGGTCTCGACGCTGTCACTGCATACAAAGGCGCTTGCCAAAAACCCCGCTTGTGCTGCGCTCATCGGTGAGCCGGGTGACAAGGGTGACCCCCTCACACATCCGCGCATGACACTGATGTGCACAGCGCGCGAGGTGGATAAATCCGCCCGTAGAGCGACGTGGTTGGCTGCCATACCAAAGGCGCAATTGTACTATGGTTTCAGCGACTTCAGGATGTACGCACTGGCGGTATCAGAGGCACATCTGAACGGCGGTTTCGGCAAGGCGTTCACCCTAGGCGCGGACGACCTGCGCATCTAATTTGCCGCGCCAGACAATCGTGCCGTCCCGCCATGTCCCGTCAAGCAGAACGCCTTTCTTCGCGGCATGCGGAAACTGGACCCGCCAGTCGCGGTACTTGTCATTGCTCACAACGCGCAGGCCATGCTTTGTGGCCTTTGACAGGATCGACACATCCGCTATGACGCCTTTGTCTACGACATCGATATGCTCTTGCGGGATACCCAAAAGCGGGGCCAGTTTCGCCTCGTCATAATAGTGATCGTCAAGCACATAGCCGACGCTCGCATCGAAAAACACAATCGGCGTATAGCCTGCGCGTTCAAGGCTGCGCAGCACTTGGGCGAGGACTTTGACAGAGGGCTTCGGCCCCCAATGCATCACGTTGGACCCATCCACGAGGATCGCATTCTGAGGGACCGGAATTTCTGCCGGTGGCGGCGTGACCGCTGATTTGCGCGGTCGCGCAGGTGCAGGCCTTCTGCGTTTGCGTTTAGGGAGAAACCGCAAAAAGAGCAGCAAAAGCAGGGCTGCGATACTGATAAGCTCTACCAGGTCCAGATCTTGCATGTTCGGCCCTTGCGCATAGAAAAAGGCGAAGGTTCCGCAACCTTCGCCTGTCTCTATCACCTAAAGGTTGTGGGCAATCAACCCTTACCCTTCCACGGCACCAGCCATTTTTCGGCCTGACGCATCAACATATCAATGCTGAACCCGATGATGCCGATCAGGATAATCCCCATCAGCACGATGTCAGTGCTCTGGAATTTCGAGGCCACCATAATCATCATGCCCGCACCCTTTTCCGCCGCGACCAGTTCTGCCGCCACAACAGTGCCCCAGCAGACACCCATCGCAACGCGCGCACCGGTAAAGATTTCGGGCAATGAGTTCGGGATGATCACGTAGCGCATGATCTGCCACTTTGATGCGCCCAGCGAATAGGCCGCATGGACCTTGGATATCCGCACACCAGACACACCAGACCGCGCCGCGATCGCCATGATCCAGAGCGCCGCAAGAAACAGCAGGATAATCTTGCCCACTTCCCCGATCCCCGCCCAGATGATCACAAGCGGGATCAACGCAAGCGGTGGCACAGGGCGCATGAATTCGACAATCGGGTCAAACCAGCCGCGGAACCAGTTCGACAGACCCATCGCATAACCCAGAGGAATCCCCACCAGCGCGCCCAGCAGGAAACCGACGATCACGCGGAAAAGAGAATAGCCCAGATGTTCGGCCAAGGTCGAGTTTCGATAGCCAACCGTAGCAATATCGCCCAGCCTGCTCCAGACCGCTTCGGGCGATGGCAGCCAGATGGGTTCCATCTGCATGCCCGTGGCGGGAATGATGTTCAGCGTTCCTTTGTCCGACATTGCGACGCGGCCAAAACTGACATCAACACTGCCGCCCGGCGCAATCGCTTGGCCATCCACAGCGGTGATGAACGTCTCTTCATCACGGCCCATTTCGTCGTTACTGTCGACCCGCAGCAATTCGCTGCGATAGACAGGAATGGCAATTGCGTCGTTCTTGGCGATCCCGTCACCCGGGGCAACCTCAGGTGCTGCAACATCTTCACCTGTTGGGTGCACAACAACGCTGACCGTGGCTGTGTCGCTATCCCCTGCGGGCGTCGTGATCGTATATTCAAACGATCCCTCCCCCTGAAACGGGCCCGGTGCGTGCATGAACCCGGGCAAGAGCTTTGAGCCGGTGAATGCGCCCCACAAAACAAAGATCAGCACGATCGAAACAACAGAAGCTACCGTGTTTGACGTGACCGCGCTTTCATCACCAAAGGTGACAGTCTTGAGCGAGCTGTAGTCATGTTTGGGCGTCAGCAACCGTTTTACGCCGTTCCAGATCACCATCATCAACAGGATGATCAGGATATAGCCGATGATATAGGGGGCCGCAGCAAAGAGCGTTGTCAGAACCGCCCAGAATTCGCCCCAAAGGTCTCCTAGCAATGCCATTATGCGTCCTCCGTCCGGCCCATGATTTCTTCTTCCATGTCCCAGATCATGCCCAGAATTTCCTCACGGGTTTCTCCAAATTTTGGATGTTTCTTGACTTCGCGCAGGTCCTGGCCCACGCCCATTTCGGCAAAGGGCAGACGGTATTCGGTGTGAATACGGCCCGGACGCGGCGCCATGACAATCAGGCGTTCGCCCAGCAAAAGCGCCTCTTCCACCGAGTGCGTGATCAGAATGATCGTTTTGCCGGTCTCTTTCCACAGCTTCAGAACCAGACCCTGCATCTTTTCGCGCGTCAGCGCATCAAGTGCGCCCAGCGGTTCGTCCATCAAGATCACGTCAGGTTCATTGGCAAGGCAACGCGCCAGCGCAACACGCTGCTGCATCCCCCCCGAAAGCTCATAGACCGCCTTTTCCTTGAAATCCTGCAAGCCCACAACGTCGAGCAGATGGTCAACGATCTTCGCCTTTTCCGCCTTGGGCATACCTTTCATCGACGGACCAAAGCCCACGTTTTCACGTACGCTCATCCACTCAAAAAGCGCGCCCTGCTGGAACACCATGCCACGCTCGGCAGCGGGGCCGGTAACCTTGTGACCATTCAGTGTGATCGTGCCCGCAGTCGGAGCCAGAAAGCCCGCGACGATATTCAGCAATGTTGTCTTACCGCAGCCCGAAGGCCCCAGAACCGACAGCAACTCACCCGCCTTGAGATCAAGCGAGACGTCCTTGAGTGCTTGCACCGATGACCCATTCGGTAAGTCGAACCGCATGGAGAGTTTGTCTATTTGAAGTCCTGACATGTTCTGCCCCCAATCATTTTCAAAGCGGCGGACCGCTTTGTCGCGCCGGTCTGAAAATGATTGGGCCGGTGCGCGCACGCACCGGCCCGGTCTATGACTACATATCAGCTGCCGCTTGCAGCGGGCCTGTGTTCACAGCTCCCTCGTAGCTGTTCAGCGCGCTCGGGATCGAACCTGCATCGACAAAGACCTGTGCGACACCCTGCATGAATTCCGCCGCATTGCCGCCCAGCCAACTCTGGCTCAGCTGTTCCTCGACCGTTGGGAAGGTGAAGGTCGCCATAAAGTCACGCGCCGCCTGTTCGTCCATGCCGCTGTCTTGTGCGATCACAGGAAGCATTTCGTCGACCATCGTACCGGCGTTCCAGTCCGCGTTCGCCTGTGCTGTCACAGCCAGAAACTTTGCCACCAGATCGGAGTTTTCCGCAACGAAAGACGCCGGCGCCGATGTCACGTCAAAAACAAGGATGCCCAACTCGGTCTTTTCATCGCCGGTCAGCAAAACATTCCCGTATTCCATAGCCGTGCGGAGCGAACCGCCGAAACCGCACATCATATCAACGGAACCCTGCGCCAATGCTGCGGCACCCTCTGGCGGCGCCATGTCGACAACATCAAGGCTGGCAACATCCACGCCAAAGTGGTCCATCTGTCTGAGGAAGCCATAATGCGCGGCCGTTCCCAGTGGCACAGCAACCTTCTTGCCTTCCAGTTCGCCCGCTGAATCCTTGTCGATCTCAAGGATGCTGGCAACAACGCAGTTGTCATTGTCAGCATAGCTCACGGCAACATCAAGCACTTGCAGATCCTGCCCCGCGCTTGCTGCGATCACGAAGGGGGGCACACCCTGGCTGACCGAGATCTGCACGTCGCCTGATGCCATGGCGGCAGACATGGCGGTGCCGGTGTCAAAGCTGACCCAGTTGACCGTAACGCCCATCTCTTCATCATACGTGCCGTTTACCTTGGCGTACTGGAATGGCATCGGCCATTCGAGAAAATAACCAACAGTAATTTCACCGTGTCCGGCCGCAAAGGCCTGCGTGGCACCCGTCAAGAGTGCGACACTGGCAGCAGCACCCATAAGTGTTTTCTTCATTGTCATTTCAGTCTCCCGTGTTGCGACCCTTGGCTCAAGGATCATCGTTTGGCGGTTTTCCCGCCTTGAGTAAGCTGACCATGAAAAGACATCTGTTCCAAGTCTCATCACCCCCAGCCGGTTTTCTGACGGCGCGCGGCCATCCGTTTTGCCTCGCGCCTGATCGAGTGCTCAATTAGGCGGCAGGTCGGGGTTCAGCGAAAGAAATTCAAACGCGCGCGTCAATGATGGATTCATGCTCTTTTTCACCGGCATGTTGTTTGGACTGCAGCGGATAAGTCAACTTATTGCCTGTATTTCATAATGTTAGTTAGAATCTACAGTCAGGTCAGACCGACAACATCTCTATTTTGGCCATAACTAAGCACCCAAACTGGCCCTATTGAGATTGCACAGCCTATAGGCACACTCTGGATATGAGAGGCTGGGGCGAATGTGGATTCGCACGGCCCCAACCTGCATTCTTTTGGAGCATCGGACATGGATACGCTGAACTTCGCAAACGATCCCGGAACCGTCATCGAGGCCGACCGGGCGCACGTGTGGCACCACCTCAGCCAGCACAAGCAGTATGAAACGATTGATCCGCGCATCATCGTTGAGGGCAAAGGCCTGCGCCTTTGGGATATCAAAGGCAAAGAACATGTCGACGCTGTCTCTGGCGGTGTCTGGACAGTCAACGTAGGCTACGGCCGCGAACGGATCGGCAAAGCGATCTCAGACGCCGTGACCAAGATGTGCTTCTTCGGCGGCTCGCTCGGCACAATCCCGGGCGCACAATTCGCCGAGATGCTGATCGATAAAATGCCCGGTCTGGACCGGGTTTACTATGCGAACTCCGGCTCGGAGGCGAACGAGAAAGCCTTCAAGATGGTCCGTCAGATCAGCCACAAACACTATGGCGGCAAAAAGCAGAAGATCCTCTACCGCGAACGCGATTACCACGGCTCGACCTTGGCGACGATGTCCGCTGGCGGACAGGACGAGCGCAACGCGCAGTACGGCCCTTTCGCACCCGGCTTTGTCCGCGTGCCGCATTGCCTTGAGTACCGCTCACAGGATGGAAGCGTGGGCGAGGAATATGGTGCAAAGGCAGCACAGGCGATCGAGGATGTGATCCTTGCAGAAGGTGCCGACACCATCGGTGCGCTTTGCCTTGAGCCGATCACTGCGGGCGGTGGTATCATCGTTCCCCCCAAAGGCTATTGGGAGCGCGTGCAGGAAATCTGCAAGAAATACGATATTCTGCTCCACATCGACGAAGTGGTCTGCGGCATTGGCCGCACGGGCACATGGTTCGGTTATCAGCAGTTCGGCGTGCAGCCAGATATCGTGACCATGGCAAAAGGCGTGGCCTCGGGTTACGCTGCGATTTCATGCTGTGTGACCACGAACCGTGTGTTTGACATGTTCAAGGACGACACCGATCCGCTAGGCTACTTCCGCGATATCTCGACCTTTGGTGGCTGCACTGGCGGCCCTGCGGCCGCCATCGAGAATATGAAGATCATCGAAGAAGAAGATCTGCGCGGTAACTCTGCCGTAATGGGCGAGCACCTGAAAGGCAACCTTCAGGCGCTGATGGAAAAGCACAAATGGATCGGTGACGTGCGTGGCATGGGGCTCTTTGCGGGTGCTGAACTGGTGCAGGACCGCGCGACCAAAGAACCTGTGTCGGAAAAGCACGTGGGCGCGATCGTGGCCGACTGTATGGCGCAGGGTGTGATTATCGGTGCGACCAACCGGTCCGTGCCGGG
>CAYZKE010000054.1:0-11395 GCA_964478505.1 uncultured Loktanella sp. | reverse complement strand
AGCCCCTCCGCCTCAAGCGGGTTGGCAAGGCCAAGGCCACAAACCGTCAAATCAGGGCGGGCGGCACGGGCGCGGGCCAGTTGTTTATCCACATCTTGCCCTTCGGAAATCTGTGGGCCTGCTGGCAGCAGATCGAGATCGGGGCCATGCAGCGCGTCGTGAATATAGGGGCTGCCCACTTCGATCGCGGTCATGCCGCATTCGCGGGTCAGGAAACGCGCAAGCGGGATTTCCAGCTGGCTGTCAGGGAAGAAGAACACCGATTTGCCGCGCAGCGCCTCGGCGGCTTGGGCAATCGCTTTGCGCGCACGGGCGCGGGGGGCGGCGGTGACGGCTTCAAACGTCTCGGCACTGACGCCAAACTCTGTGGCAATCGTGCGCAACCACGCGGTCGTGCCTTCATCACCAAAGGGAAAGGGGGCCGCCAGATGGCGCGCGCCACGACGTTCCAGTGCGGCATGCGTATCACCAAGGAACGGCTGGGTCAGCGCAAACACCGTGTTTTCGCCGACCGCAGTCGTGTCATCAATCCGGCGCGCTGGGAGCAGGCGGATCGGGCCGATACCCATATCGGTGAGAAGCGACACCATCTGATCTTCGACAACATCAGGCAGCGCACCGACAACAAGCAGTTCGCGCGCTTTGGTGTCCTTCAGAACCGGCACCATTGAGGCAAGGCAGGCGTCTTCACCTTCGGTAAAAGTCGTCTCGATGCCGGAACCGGAATAATTCAGCACCCGCACATGCGGCGCATGCACCTGGCTGAGACGTTCTGCCGCACGCGCCAGATCGATTTTGATCACTTCAGAGGGACAAGACCCCACCAAAAACAACTGGCGGATGTCAGGACGACGCGCCAAAAGCTTTTCGACTTCGCGGTCCAGCTCGACATGGGCATCGGCCATACCGGCGAGATCCTGTTCCTCGAGAATCGCCGTGCCGAATCGTGGTTCGGCAAAAATCATCACGCCCGCCGCTGATTGCAGCAGATGCGCGCAGGTCCGTGACCCGACCACCAGAAAGAATGCGTCCTGCATTTTGCGGTGCAACCAGATGATACCGGTCAGGCCGCAAAATACCTCGCGCTGGCCACGTTCCTTGAGGATGGGCGCGGTCCGGCAACCGCCGTTTGTCGGGGGGAGAGGTACGTTCATGCCCGTGCCTCCGCATCCAACCGCGCGAGGCGCAGTTTCCATACAAATTGGGCCGCGTTGATGACGTAAGCCGCGTAAGCCGCAAGCGCCAGATACATGAGGCCGTTGGGCGAAAGTGTGTTCGCGTAGAGTGCGAAAACATAGAGCAAATGCAATGCGATAACCGCAAAGCTGAACACATCTTCCCAAAAGAACGCGGGTGCAAACAAGTACTGTCCAAAGACCACTTTTTCCCAGATCGCGCCGGTCACCATGATCAACAGCAAAACACCGGTTTTGATGACGATCGACACGGTCGCAACGTCATAACCTGCTCCGGTGAACAGGTAGCGCATCACGAGCATGAGCGAGACAAGAAAAACGAGGAACTGAAGAGGGGCCAGAATGCCCTGAACGAGCGTCCATTTAGTCGCGTCACGGCGGGCCCGTTCTGCATCAGAGTATAGCCGCCTGCCGAGTGTTTGCACACCTGCTGTATTCGTATTGGCAATGGCCATGTTAAGCTTCCCTGACAGTGTCTTGTGTCAAGAATAAGTGTCATTTGCCCCATGTGTCAACTTTAACTTACACACTGTGACCGAATGTAGCTGGGCGCTGGCTTTACGCCAAAATCAGACTTAAGTTATAATTTTATAAGGAATTTTTTGAGTATCAGACCGCTGAAACGACCATATATGTCAATTTACTTTGACATTCAGTGCATCAGACCTGACAATAACCCAATTGCTGTATAGAACGCCTCCGAGCAGTGCTTCAGCTAAAGGACAAGTGAATGGCCGATCCTCATAAGTTTGGCGTCATGAAAGAGCCAGTAGCGCCACAGGCGCGACGGGGCGTTATCGCACGCCGTGTCGCTGAAGCCGTGTCCGAGGATATTATGCGACATCTTGATGCTACCCTCTTTGAAGACCTGAAGGATGCCGCACTCAGCCAGAACCCCGAAGCCAGCAGACGTACAATCAAGGCGGCTCTCGCTGATGGGGTGCGTCCAGAAGACCTTGCAGATTTTTATATCCCCGCTTTGGCGCGTGACATGGGTGACCTGTGGTGCGTGGATCAACTGAGCTTTGCGGGGGTGACGATTGGTGTATCACGCTTGCAGGCCATGATGCGTGCATTGGGTCCAAATTGGGCCAGCGATGGCGCGACGCAGAACGAAAACGCGTCAATTTTGTTGATTGTACCACAAGAAGTGTATCACACGCTTGGCGCGATTGTCCTCAGCAGCCAACTGCGGCGCAAGGGCTTTTCCGTGAAACTTATCTTGGGCGGCAAACCGGAAGATATTGCCAACCGGTTAATACTTACCAAGTTTGAAGCCGTATTTATTTCTTCATCTGCTGGTGAAACGCTTGAATCGTTGCGCCATATCATTGATGTTATTAGAACTTCATACAAGGATCCTTGTCCTATTGTGGTCGGCGGCTCCATTCTCGATGTTGAGAAGACTGATGACGTAACGGCACTGACAGGGGCAGACTATGCCACAAAAAGACCAGATGAGGCCCTAAGACTTTGCGGCCTACAACAAACCAGGCACACAAAAGTGCACGCCAAGGGCGGGACCTGAACCATGAAGACGGTCCTGAGTTACAGGCGTCATCCATGACGTCCCGCGGAGCCAAATACTGGAACAGTGGCGCAATCCCATTGATTGCCCCCGACATCCTTGGCGACATCATTGCCGAAGTTGCAGATGTTGGCGTGGTCATCTCGGAGACGGGAATGATCCTGTCCGTTCTTGTGAATCCCTCCAATGATGCATTCCGACCATTGGAGAATTGGGAAAACAAGGATCTTCGCACAACTTTGACAATTGAAAGCGTGTCGAAATTCGAAAGCCGCTTGGCCGAGTTCCTTGATGGCAAGCCACGGGTCCGGCCTGTTGAGTTGAACCACACCGATGGTGATGATCGGTGGGAGTCACCCGTCAAATACAGTTTCCACCGCATCGGGCCTGATGGCGCGATCCTGCTCTTGGGTCGGGATTTGCGTCCCATCGCGGAAATGCAGCAGCAACTGGTCGAAGCACAGCTGTCGCTCGAGCGCGATTATGAGACCCAGCGCGAATACGACACCCGCTTTCGCGTTTTGATGGAAAGCACCTCGGAAGCGATTGTTTTTGTATCCGTTTCCACCGGCGAAATCACCGAAGCAAACTCTGCAGCGGTTGCAGTGCTTGACCGCCCGCTCGAGAATCTCATCGGAAACCAGCTTTCAGGTTGTTTTGAGGGGCGCAAACGCGGGGATATGGTCGACTCACTCGCATCGCAGGCGATCTCGGGCGTGAAAAAGACGATTCTTGCCGATGTGCGCGGCAACAGATCGTCAGTTCAGATTTTTCCAACGCTTTTCCGCGCTGCAGGTGAACGCATTCTGCTCTGCCGCCTTGTCCCCGAAGGTGAAGGCAGCGCACTTGCCGATGATCTGAACCACAATCTCCACGCGCTCTACGCTGACGGACCCGAGGCGATCGTCTTTACCGCCGAGAACGGTGATGTGCTGTCTGCCAACGACGCATTCCTTGATCTCATTGATGTAGCCCATGATATCAACCTGCGTGGCCGGAGCTTTTCCGACTATTTGCAACGTGGCAGTGTTGATTTCAAAGTGATGGCTGAAAACGCCCAGCGCGCCGGGCGGATGCGCAACTATGCGACAAAGCTTGCTGGCGAATATGGCAGCCCGCGTGCAATGGATGTTTCTGTGACACGGTTGCTGGCCGGTCAGCAGACAGTCTTTGCATTTGTACTGCGTGATGCGAACCGCAGTGACACAGCACAAACACGCCCGCACCCTGGCAGTGATGAAAGCATGCGTTCCGTTGCCGAACTGGTCGGAAGCGCGACCCTGAAAGACATTGTTTCGGAAACAACCAATGTCGTTGAGAAAATGTGTATCGAAACAGCGGTTGAATTGACGATGAACAACCGCGTCGCGGCGGCCGAGATGCTGGGGCTTTCACGCCAATCACTTTACGTGAAACTGCGTAAATTCGGCCTTCTGAGCCGCGACGGCGAAACCGAAGACTAGCGCGGGCTGCGCTTGGCCAGAATGCGTTGCAGCGTCCGCCTGTGCATCGACAACCGGCGTGCGGTTTCGGACACATTGCGATCGCAAAGCTCATAGACCCGCTGAATATGTTCCCAACGCACACGATCTGCGCTCATCGGGTTTTCCGGCGGTGGCGGCAACTCATCCTGCAAAGCAAGCAAAGCATTCGTCACGTCAGTCGCATCTGCCGGCTTTGACAGATAGTCTGTCGCACCAATCTTGACCGCAGCCACCGCAGTCGCGATTGCCCCGTACCCAGTCAGCACCACAATACGTGCATCCGGACGGCGGGCGCGCAAAGTCTCTACAACATCAAGACCGTTGCCGTCTTCCAACCGCAAATCAACAACAGCATAGGCCGGCGGCCGCGCTGTCGAAATCGCCTTTCCTGCCGCGACAGAGCCTGCCATCTCGACATCAAAACCACGTTTTTCCATTGCTTTGGCGAGACGACGCAGAAATGCTTCGTCGTCATCTACCAGCAGCAGGCTTTTGTCTTCACCCAAATCCAAGGCCACGGTGTTCATTCGCTTCCCTATGCATACTTCTGTAAGTGAGATAGGCTAGATCAGACCGTCGTCAAATTGCTGCCGATTATCCTGCGCGTTAATTACGCAAGATGCTGCAAAGACAAATCACAGACGACAACGCAGAGCACATTGAACCTGTGTGCGATCGGCTTATCCTCACTATCTCATTGTAGAACTGGATCTCAGATTATGTCGGCCACAGGGAATTTGCTGATCAGAGGACAAGAGCGTACCGACTGGGTGCGTCTTCGGACGCTTGTTACACTGCGCTGGTTTGCCGTTGTAGGACAAGCCATCGCAATTCTTGTCGCGGTGCGCATTTACGATGTCGAAATCGCCGTCGGCCTGGCGGCCCTTGTTGTTACAGCCGCGGTCATTGCGAACCTCGTCTCGTTGTTCGCTTACCCCTCGAACAAACGCCTTTCGGATTTTGAAGCCACGCTTTGGCTTGTCTTCGACCTGATCCAGCTAAGCCTTTTGCTCTTTCTGACAGGCGGCCTGAACAACCCTTTCGCCATGCTTGTGCTGGCGCCAGTGACAATTTCAGCAACGGTCCTACACCTGCGCAGCACGATCTTTCTAGGGCTGGCCGCAATCACGATCATCACGATCATCAGCCGCTATAACCTGCCACTGATCACATCAGACGGTGTTGTTTTGGTGCTTCCTGTCCTGTTCCAGTTCGGTTTTTGGGTCGCACTTCTGATCAGCCTCGTCTTCTTGGCCTTCTATGCACGACAAGTCACATCCGAAATGAACGCAATGAACGAGGCATTGCTGGCAACCCAGCTGGCCTTGTCACGCGAACAGAAGCTTACGGACCTTGGTGGTGTTGTCGCCGCAACCGCGCATGAGTTGGGCACACCTCTTGCCACAATCAAACTTGTCAGTAGCGAGTTGAAAGAGGAACTGGCCGACCGCCCTGATCTGCTAGATGATGCCGAGTTGATCAGCTCTCAAGCGGACCGATGCCGCGATATTCTGCGCTCTATGGGGCGGGTCGGGAAAGATGATCTTCATCTGCGCAACGCTCCCATCGAAATTGTTGTCAGAGAAGCCGCCGAACCGCATCGGAACCGTGGCAAAGACGTCGAATTCAATATCTTTCCGCTGGATGGCGCAAACCTGACACAACCCAATATCCAAAGGCGCCCGGAAATCATCCACGGTTTGCGCAACCTGATCCAGAACGCTGTCGATTTTTCGGAATCGCAGGTCACCATTGACGCAACATGGTCTGACACGCAGATCAACATCAAGATCTCGGACGATGGCCGCGGTTTTCCGCAATCGGTGATCGGGCGCATCGGCGACCCCTACGTCCGGCGGCGGCGTTTTTCTGAAGACGGTGCGCGCAGGCCCGGCTATGAGGGAATGGGCCTGGGGCTGTTTATCGCCAAGACATTGCTGGAACGGTCGGGTGCCACTCTTTCATTTTCGAACAGCCGCCGCCCCGGTCACGCCAGTTGGACCGGCCACCCCACAGGCGGCGCTGTTGTCGAGGTTAGTTGGCCCAGCGACGCGCTACTGTTGCGCGGACAGGCCAATGACACCCCTTTAGGCAAAAACCAACCAATCCCAAGTTGGCCGTGACATTGTTTCCATAATTAACACGACATTAACTTTACTGACCGATGCTTTCACCGAGCAGTGACAGGATCGGATGGAAAATGGTAATAAACCTGGTCGAATTTGGCGCGATCTTGGTTGCCGCTGTCACTGGCGCCATTATGATCATGTCTCTCTTGCGGGCCTGCGGGGCATTCGGCACGGCATCACACCCCAATGCCCAATGCCACCCTGATGAGGGTGCTGTTTTTCTGTTTCACGACAACGATCTTGTCGATGCAACACCGCAAGCTTGGGCCCTGATCAACAATAGCCCCCGAAACCTGACTGATATGGATGCGATGCTCTTGGCGCTGGAGGTTGAATTTCCCACGCTCGGGGAACGGCTCTCGGATGTGAATGCTGTGCAATTTCAGATCCGCAGTGAAAGCGATCGGTCTGTTTTTGTGGCGATCCAGCGCGTCAACCAACAGTTGCGCGTTTCACTCATGGGTGACGAAACCCCCGCCTATCAAGCTGCAACCGACCGGTTGAGCGTTGCGGCACGCGACAAACAGGCGGCGTTGATGCGAAGCATCACCGCCAATTCCCCACAACTGATCTGGCAGGAAGACAGCAAAGGGCATCTGCTTTGGGCGAATGATGCCTACGCAAACCTGCTGAAACGCCATGGCCAGATGTCGCTTTTCCAGCTGGAAAAAGACGCGGGCGACACCTCTGGCCGCAGAGTTTCCGTTAAACTGGCAGGTAACTGCAGAGAGCGCTGGTTTGACATTTCAACCGTCAAACATGCAGACGGCTATCTGCACTTTGCCAATGACGCCACCTATGTGGTGCGGGCCGACAAGGCACGCACCGAGTTCGTCAAAACGCTTGGCAAAACCTTTGCGGAATTGTCCATCGGCATTGCCATCTTTGACAACAACAGGCAGTTGACCATGTTCAATCCGGCACTGCTCGACATGACCAACCTTCCGGTCGATTTTCTGAGCGCGAGCCCGACAATCGACACGGTCCTAGACCGGTTGCGGGAAATGCGCATGATGCCGGAACCCAAAAACTATGTGACCTGGCGCGAACAATTCACGGCCGTCGAAACGGCCGCCAAGAAAGGTACCTACAGCAAAAACTGGTCTCTTCCCGACGGGCAGACATACCGTGTGACCGGACGGCCCTATCCTGACGGCGCTTTTGCACTTCTGTTCGAAGATATTAGCGCCGAGGTCTCGCTCACGCGGCGTTTCCGGCTGGATATTGAAACAGGGCAGGCCGTCCTTGACACGCTAACTGACGCGATCGCAGTGTTTTCTTCGGCGGGTACTTTGGTGATGTCCAATCAGGCCTATGCCGATCTCTGGGCCAGCAACACGGACCACATCCTGGAACATCGTGTTTTACAGTCTGAAATGCGCATCTGGAAGAACCAGTGTATTCCATCACCCATTTGGAACAATCTGCGTGATTTCATTCAGCAACTCGGTGCCCGCCAACCATGGAAAGATGATGTGTTGTTGGATGACGGACGGCAGCTTTATTGCCAAGCCAACCCGATTTCTGGCGGCATGACGATGCTGCGTTTCTCGGTCGCGCGCCCGAAACGACCCGAGTTTACAAAGCTGATGGCCGCCGATCCCGCGATACAGGTGATGAAGCGCTGATTTCTGCTTGCAGGCACCGCGCAACCCCATAATGTCGGTGCATGGCCCGCACCCTGTTTGAGTTTTCCCTCGCCGATGAAGGCGCAACCGGCGCATTGGCCTCGCAAATTGCGGCACGGCTTTTGCCTGGCGATACGCTTTTGCTCGAGGGTGAGATCGGGGCCGGAAAATCCGCCTTTGCACGCGGCGTCATCCGCGCCCGACTTGGCCGGATGGAGGACGTGCCCTCACCCACCTTTACGCTGGTTCAAACCTATGAGAACCCGCGCGGCGATATCTGGCACTGTGATCTTTACCGGTTGACCCACCCTGACGAAGCCCTCGAGTTGGGGCTGGACGAGGCTTTTGAGACCGCCATCTGCCTGATCGAATGGCCGGACAAACTGGGCGATGCCGCCCCTGCCTCAGCGCTCACCCTATCCTTTGTAGCAAACAGTGATGCGCATCACGTGACCATAAGCGGACCAGACCCTTGGCCCGAACGTCTTGAGGGCCTGCATGTCTGACCGCACCGCCCTTATCCATGATTTCCTGACTGATACTGCATGGCAGGACTGGACACACGCACCCTTGGCCGGTGATGCCTCGGCCCGACGTTATCATCGGTTATCCTCAAACGGCCAGTCGGTGATCCTGATGGATGCCCCGCCCGAGAACGGCGAAGACACTGTACCCTTCGTCGAAATCGCAACGCTGTTGCGCAAGGCGGGCTTTGCTGTCCCTGCAATACTTCTGCATGATGCAAAGAATGGCCTACTTTTGCTGAGTGACCTTGGGACGGCCGACTATGCGCAATGGTTGCACAGAACGCCGACAGACGAGGGGACGCTTTATCAATCTGCGACGACCATCCTGCTAAAGCTGGAAGATCTTCCGCCGCCGCCGCACCTCAAACATCTAACCCCTGCCATTGGCGCACAGATGGTTGAAATTGTCGGCACCCACTATACCCAGTCATCCGTTGCAGACCTTTGTACCGAGGTCAAAAAATCCCTTGAAGAATTCGCGCCCGAACCAGTGGTGCTGGCCTTGCGCGACTACCACGCCGAAAACCTGATCTGGCGGGCAGGGAAAACGGGCATAGATCAGGTTGGTCTGCTTGATTTCCAGGATGCCTTCGTCGCGCCGCCCGGCTATGATCTTGCGTCGCTCTTGCGGGATGCACGGCGTGATGTCAGCCCTGCCGTCATTGAAGACATGATCACATATTTTGGTGCGCATACGAAAGCAAAGGGGCCATTCCGCACATCGCTTGCCTGCCTTGGTGTGCAACGGAACCTGCGCATCCTGGGCGTTTTCGCCCGCTTGGTTAGCACGCTCAACAAACGACGTTACACCACATTCATGCCCCGCGTCTGGACACACATCATGGAAGACCTGCAAGATCCCGCGCTGGCAACTCTGCGGCAGGCAGTGATGGATCTGGTCCCCGAACCCACCGCAACTCGGCTTGCGAGGCTCGCATCATGACACTGCCCATACTTTTTTTCGCCGCCGGGCGTGGCACCCGTATGGGCGCGCTGACCAAGGATCGGCCAAAGCCCCTGATCAACGTGGCCGGCAAAGCACTGATCGACCATGCGCTGGATATCGCAAACACGGCCGGGGTTGGCCGGAAAGTCGTGAACGTGCACTACCACGGCGAGATGATCCGGCAGCATCTGGCAGGTCAGGACATCACTTTTTCTGACGAGAGTACGCAGCTTCTCGAAACAGGCGGCGGCCTCAAGAAAGCCTTGCCACTGTTGGACGCCAGTCCGGTCCTGACGATGAACACAGATGCAGTGTGGCAGGGGCCGAACCCGATCACACAGATCCTCAACGCTTGGCGCCCCGAGATGGAGGCGCTGATGCTGCTGGTCGAAAAGAAAGATGTGGTGGGCCATCTGGGCAAAGGTGATTTCGAGATCAACAAGGACGGACGGCTGAAACGCGCGCCGGAAGATATCTACACGGGTCTCCAGATTATCCGCTCTGATGTGCTGGGCGAAATCACGGACACCGCGTTTTCCATGAACGCCGCATGGGATAGAATTGCAGCACGCGGCGGGCTTTTTGGCACACGTTTCCTGGGCAAATGGTGCGATGTCGGCCAACCTGAAAGCATCCCGCTGGCCGAGGATATGCTGCATGTTTGACCCCGGCAAAACCACTCGCATCTTTGCCAGCCCCCCCGGCGTGGATTTCGCTGACGGGTTGGTTAGAGGGCTCTTGAACCGCACAGCCGATCTCGCACCCGGCGATCATCTGGCAAGGGTCGAAATCTACGTCAACACAACACGAATGCAGCGCCGGATTAGGGCCGTCTTTGACGCAGGGCCGCCGCGCTTGTTGCCGCGCATCAAGCTGATCACAGACCTCGCAAATGATCCTGTTTCGCTTGCCTTGCCGCCAGCCGTTTCACCCCTGCACAGGCGGTTGGAATTGTCCCAATTCGTGGCCAAACTGCTGGAACAACAGCCCGATCTTGCACCGCGTGCAGCACTCTACGATCTGTCCGACAGCCTTGCGAAACTGATGGACGAAATGCAGGGCGAGGGCGTCAACCCCGACACGATCGCCAATCTTGAGGTCGCTGACGAATCCGGCCATTGGGAACGCGCGCTGCAATTCGTTAAGATCATCACACGGTATTTTGACGACCAGAACCAAGCGCCCGACAAAGAGGCACGCCAACGCATGGTTATCGAAGCGCTGGCTGCCCGCTGGCAAGATACGCCGCCGGATCATCCGGTCATCATCGCAGGCTCGACAGGTTCGCGCGGCGCGACGGCGCTGTTCATGCAGGCGGTAGCGAAACTGCCACAAGGTGCGATCATCCTGCCCGGTTTTGATTTTGATCTACCCGCTCATGTCTGGGACGCGATGGACGATGACATGACCGCCGAGGACCACCCGCAATACCGCTTCCGCCGCTTGATGGATCTCATCGGTTTCACACAGGATGACGTCAAACCATGGACGGGCCACGCACCGGTCCACCCCCAACGCAATGCGCTGGTGTCCCTTTCACTCCGCCCAGCGCCTGTCACCGACCAATGGCTGGCCGAAGGGCCCGACCTTGGCGATCTACATAAAGCGACCAAAGGCCTGACGCTGGTCGAGGCCGCATCCCCCCGCGCCGAGGCAGAAACCATTGCGCTGCGTCTGCGCCAAGCGGCGCAAGAGGGCATCACAGCCGCGCTGATATCCCCCGACCGCATGCTGACCCGTCAGGTCACGGCGGCCCTGGATCGCTGGAATATCAAACCTGATGACAGCGCAGGCATCCCTCTGGCGCTTTCCCCGCCGGGGCGGTTTCTGCGCCACGTCGCAGACCTTTTCGGCAAGCCCTTAACAGGCGAGGCCTTGCTGACGCTGCTGAAACATCCGCTGTGCCATTCCGAACGCGATGATCGGGGCGATCACCTGCGCCACACCCGCGATCTGG
>CAYZKE010000053.1:8879-11458 GCA_964478505.1 uncultured Loktanella sp. | reverse complement strand
GGGTCGGCTTGGCGGTCCATCAGCGCGTCCCATGCCGCTTTGCCGATGCGGATGGCGCCGAAGCCAAGGAAAGCAGCGGCAGCGAGCGCGACCACGCTGTCAATCTGGTGCAAGCCAAAGGCAGCAGAGGCCCAGAGTGCGATGATTGCACCGATATTCGGGATCAGGTCCCCGATGTAATGCAGGCTGTCTGCCTTGACGACCTTGTTGTCGGTCTTGGCCGCGACATGGCGCTGCCACAGCACCAAGGCCAGTGTCAGACAGATAGAGAAGATAATGATCGCGATGCCTTGGCCTTCACGTTCAGGCAGGACGACGGTGTCGTCCAGCAGACGGAAAATTGCAGCAAATGCGATGACACCTGCGGAAATCATGATGAAGGTGGACTGCGCAAGCGCCGCCAGATCTTCGGCGGAAGTATGGCCAAAGTTGTGGTCATCATCGGCGGGTTTGGCCGCATAGGCGATGGCGATCAGACCACCCAGTGACATCATCAGGTCAAGCGCACTGTCGGCCAAGGTGGCGGCCACGGCGAGTGATCCGGTTTGCGACAACGCCCAAAGCTTGGCCAGCACGAGGATCAGTGCGACCGAGACGGAGAGCACTCCGGCGGAAAGGTTGAGGCGTGTATCGTTCATAATATCCCAGCTAGCGGGGCTGCGGGGGTAATGCTAGCCTCAATAGGTCGGATCAGTCACGGATTTCCGCGTCGGCAACACCCCAGATGGCCGACTTTGGTGCCCAGCCTTTGTAGCCACCTGCGGTCAATTCGCACCAGTCGGGGTTGCAGTCGCCAAGGCGTGCCACGACACCTGCTTCCAAGATTGCGTTCTCGGTGGCGTTAGGTTCGGGGCGGCTGCGCAGGATCAGGTCATCTGCCTCGACAATGACAGTGCGGGCACCTGAGAGCATGCGGTAATGTACCCAGCCGCCTTGGCCGTCGCGGTCAATGACCCGCCGCCAGTGGCCGTATTCCGCGATGATCTGAAGCGGCATGTCGCGGCGCTGAAAGACCCAATCAATGCGGTGTGACAAGGACGGGCCGCGGCGGACGTTGGCCTCACCTGCGCGGAGCGACACGTAGCGGGGCAAAGGCAGGTTCGTTTCGGGGCCGATTGCGGGGCCTGCATCATTTTGTTGGGCGACGCCTGCGCTCATACAGATCACGATCGCGAATGCCGCGATCCAAAACACGCGAAACCAATGCGCTATTGCACCCATTGTTTGCCCTTACTACTCATTTTGCGGCGCGCGGTTCTTGTGCTGCGCGTCCCTTTGGCGCAACCTGCCATGACAAGTTGAATTTGAAAAGCTATGGAGTGCAACAGATGCCAGGTAAGCAAATGAGTGTTGTCGTGACGCGACGGTTGCCTGAGGTTGTCGAGACCCGACTGAAAGAGCTTTTCGACGTTGAATTGCGTGATGACGACACACCGATGACGACCGAGCAACTGGCCGATGCGATGGGTCGCGCGGATGTTCTGGTGTGTACGATCACCGACAAGATTGATGCGAAACTCTTGGGCCGCGCGGGCGATCAGCTGAAACTGATTGCGAATTTCGGTGCCGGTGTGGATCACATTGATGTCGCAACCGCCCGCCAGCGTGGCATTCATGTCTCGAACACGCCCGGTGTGGTCACCGAAGATACCGCCGATATTGTAATCGCGCTGATTTTGGCTGTCACCCGCCGCATGGCCGAGGGGATACGTGTCGCGCAGTCCGATAGCTGGGGTGGATGGGCGCCCACGGCAATGCTGGGCGGACGGATCAAGGGGCGTCGCTTGGGTATTCTGGGGATGGGCCGGATCGGGCAGGCCGTGGCGCGCCGTGCGAAAGCCTTCGGGATGCAGGTCCATTATCATAACCGCAGGCGTCTGCGCCCCGAGATCGAGGAAGAGTTGGACGCGACCTATTGGGAAAGCCTTGATCAGATGGTGGCCCGTGTGGACATCCTGTCGATCAACTGCCCGCATACGCCTTCGACATTCCACCTGATGAATGCGCGGCGGCTGAAGCTGATGAAGCCCACTGCGGTGATTGTGAACACATCGCGTGGTGAGGTTATTGATGAAAACGCCCTGACGCGGATGCTGCGGGCAGGGGAAATTGCGGGCGCGGGTCTGGATGTGTTCGAGCGGGGACATGAAATCAATCCGCGCTTGCGTGAACTCTCAAACGCGATCCTTTTGCCACATATGGGATCGGCCACACTCGAAGGCCGGATCGAGATGGGTGAGAAGGTAATTGTGAACATCAAGACCTTTGCCGATGGCCACAGGCCACCTGATCTTGTCGTGCCCTCAATGCTTTGATCCGGGCTTTGATTTGGGCTGTGTCGCTTTCGCACCGAAACGCGTCGGCTGGTTCTATCGCTTTGTGACGGTTTCGCGCAAATTGGCGTCAAAGATGCCAAGGGAGTCGTCATCATGAAAACCCAAGTTAAAGCTCTGGTCGTCGGCGGCGGCGCGGTTGGCACGTCCATTGCATATCACCTTGCGAAAGCCGGCTGGGATGATGTGGTGCTGCTGGAGCGGGACGAGTTGACCTCGGGCTCGACTTGGCATGCCGCAGGGCTG
>CAYZKE010000053.1:0-8779 GCA_964478505.1 uncultured Loktanella sp. | reverse complement strand
GGACCGAGGATTTGAAGGGTGCGCTTTATCATCACACGGACGGCTATATTAACCCTGCTGATGTGACCCAGGCGATGGCCAAGGGTGCACGCCAGCGCGGTGTTGTGATCGAACGGAAATGGCAGGCGGATGCGTTTCACTGGAACGGTGATGCGTGGGAAGTCACCTGCACCAAGATGGTCGAAAAGGGCGGCAACCTTGTCCCCTCGGACGAACAGATCGTGATCACGGCAGAGCATGTTGTAACAGCATCCGGCAACCATGCGCAGACCACCGCCAAGAAGCTGGGCATCAAGATCCCTGCGATCCCTGTGGAACATCAGTTTATTGTCATGGACCAAGACCCTGCGCTGGTGGATTTCCGCGCGCAGGGCAATGTCGAACACCCTGTGATCCGCGATGCTGATGCGCAGTCTTACGTGCGCGAGGAACGCGGTGGCTGGATTTTGGGTGTCTATGAAAAGGGCGCCCCTGCGGTCTTTGAATACGGGGTGCCCGAGAGTTTCCGCGCCGACCTGTTCCCGCTCGATCTGGAACGGATCGAGGACCAGTATATGGCGATGATCCACCGCATACCGTCCTGCGAGGAAAGCGGTCTGAAGGACGATTTCAACGGCCCGATTTGTTATACACCCGATGGCAACCCGCTGGTTGGCCCTGCGCCGGGCTTGCGCAACATGTGGCTGGCGGAGGGGTTTTCCTTCGGGATCACAGCGGCGGGTGGTACGGGCTATTATCTTGCCCAGATGATGGTCGAGGGCGAGGCCGAGATCGACATGGCGTCGCTTGATCCCAAGCGCTACGGCAGTTGGATGACCACGGAATGGGCCGCGCGCAAGAACGAAGAGGCCTATGAGCACGTCTATATCCTGCACCACCCCGACGAAGAGCGCCCTGCTTGTCGTCCGCTGCGCACATCGCCTGCCTATGACCGTCAGGCCGCACGCGGCGCGCAATTCGGCTTTGTGAACGGGTGGGAGCGTCCGAATTATTATGCGCCCATGGGGTTCAATGATCACGACAGCCGCTCGTTCCGGCGAGGTGGCTGGTGGGAATATGCCGTGCAGGAGGCCCGCGCGATCCGCGAGGGTGTTGGCCTGATCGATGCGACGGCCTTTACCAAGCATATTGTCAAAGGGCCCGGTGCCACGGCGTTTCTGGACTGGTTCACCACCAACAAGCTGCCGCGTGTGGGCCGGATCAACCTGACCTATGCGCTGACCGATCACGGCACGACGCGCACGGAATATACCATCGTCCGGTTGAAAGAGGATGAATATTACCTTGTTTCGGCAGGCGCTTGGACAGACTATGACGCGGACTTCCTATTCAAAGCGGTTGCGGATAAGGAACCGGAGTTTGGCCGCA
Source organism: uncultured Loktanella sp. (assembly GCA_964478505.1). Taxonomy (GTDB): domain Bacteria; phylum Pseudomonadota; class Alphaproteobacteria; order Rhodobacterales; family Rhodobacteraceae; genus Yoonia. The sequence goes on along the minus strand of CAYZKE010000053.1, from coordinate 7,411 downwards.
TTGACGTACAGAACGTGACCACCCAATGGGGCGTTTTTGCCATCGCGGGACCGAAATCGCGTGATGTCTTGAACGCGGTGATCAAGGATGCGGACCCTGCGACGGCGCTGTCCAACAAGCGCTTTCCTTGGCTTTCGGCCAAGGAGATCGAACTGGGCATGTGTCCGGTGAACGCGATCCGTGTGGCCTATACCGGCGAGCTGGGATGGGAGCTGCATCACCCCATCGAGATGCAGAACTACCTCTTTGATCTGCTGGAAAAAGCAGGTGAGCCGCATGGCATGAAACTGGTCGGCGCACGCGCGCAGAACTGGTTGCGGCAGGAAAAATCCTATCGCGCTTTCGGGACCGAGTTGGGCCGTGACGCGACCCCGTTGGAGGCCGATCTGCCGCGTTTTGTGGACCTGTCCAAGGACTTCAACGGGAAGGCCGCGATGGAAGCGAAAGGTATCCGTTCCAAATGCGTCACCCTGCTGATTGACGGGCCGGACGATGCAGATCCTTGGGGCCGTGAGGCGCTTTATGCGCCAGATGGCACCCGCGTGGGGCGTTTGACGTCGGGCGGATATTCGGTGGCCTTCGCGAAGTCGATTGGCATGGGGTATGTACGGCCAGAGCTTGCGGTTGTTGGCACAAAACTGCAGGTCAAGATGCTTGACCAGCTTTGGGATGCCGAGGTTGTGGAAGACAGCCCCTATGATCCGAAAAACGCAACGATCCGTGTGGATGGGTAAAGGTAAGGTGGGTTGAAACCCACCTTACGCAAAGCGCTGTGGCGAGAGTGCTGCAACGGCGTCTTTGGGAAGTTCCGAAGGCGCCCCGGCGATCAGGTCATGCAACAACTGTGAGGCGGCGGGGGCGGATTGCATCCCGTATCCGCCTTGGCCCGCGCACCAGATAAAGCTGGGGTCGCCGCTGTCGGGCCCGAGCACCAGCGTCCGGTCACGCGAGAATGTCCGCAGGCCAGCCCATGAGCTGAGCAAACGTGTGACCGGTTCGGTCACATTGGCCTCATAGCGGGCAAGGCCTTCGGCCAGCACCATGTCGTCGGCATAGGCGTCATGCGGGGTGACAGGGTCTTCCTCGGCGGGTGACACGATCAATGCGCCTGCGTCGGGTTTTGCGTACCAGTTTTCGCCGGGTCCGAAGATCATGGGCCAGCCGCTCACGTCATGGCCGCCGGGCGCGGGGATCCGCGCCATCGAGCGGCGCAGAGGGGTAAAGCCCAAGGGTGTGATCCCTGCCATCACAGCGATTTCATCAACCCATGCGCCCGCAGCATTCACCAGATGGCGCGCCTCGAAAGTTTCGGTTCCCGCATTCACGGTCCAACCTGTGGCGTTGCGGCTGATGCTTGCGACGCGCGCTTTCGTGCTGATGGTCGCGCCGTTCTTCCGCGCCATCCGCGCAAAGGTCTGCACCAGTTTGTCCGTGTCGATATCAGACGCCGCCGTATCATAGGCTGCGCGATCAACGACGCTGTCATCGAGGATCGGGATCATGGTCTTGGCCTCTGCGACGGTTATGCTGTCAAGATGCATGGCCTTTCGATCGGCAGCGAAGGCTTCGGCAGTGTTCGCATCGCCGATCAGCATCAAACCACGCGGGCTGAGGACCTCGGCGGATTTGTGAAAGGCATGGCTGGCCTTGTTGAGTGCGACCGTTGAGGGCTTGCCGTAGTTCTGTTCAAACAGCGCCGCAGACCGGCCAGAGGCGTGATAGGCAAGCGCGTCTTCGCCTTCCAAAAGTGTGACACTGCCCAGTTCCGAAAGGCGGGCGGCGGCGGAAACGCCAGCAATGCCGCCGCCAATGACCAGAAAATCAATCATGCTTCTTCAAGCCTGTCTGTTGCGGGTGCGGGAGTGATGCTGAGTGCGGTGATCCTGTCATAAAGTTCAGGTGTCATCGTGAATTTCTCAGCCAGCAGAGAGGGGCGGAGCTGTTCTTCGGAGCGGGCCGAGATGATGGGGAGCGGTTTGACCGCGTGGTTGGCAGCCCATGCCACGGCCAGCGTCGCTGGATCGACGCCAAGCTCTGCGCCAAGGGCCGTCAGTTGTTTTGCCGTTTCATGCATCCAGTCCTGCGCATAACGCGCCTGATACCGCGTATCGGTCGTCAGGCGACCGGTGCCACCCCTCGCATATTTGCCCGTCAGCAACCCACCCCCCAAGGGCGAATAAGGAACGACTGTAATGCCCTGATCGGCGGCCATGGGGAAGATCTCGACCTCGCTCTGGCGTTTGACCAAGCTATACATCGGCTGGATGACGTCGATTTGCGTCCCCAGTGATTTTGCAACGCTTTGGGCCTTCATCACCTGCCATGCGGCGTAGTTCGACACGCCGATGTGGCGGATCAGGCCTTGTGTTTGTAGTTCCGCCAAAGTGCTGAATGTTTCCTCAAGCAGCGTCTCATCGTCGAAACGGTGCATGTAGAGCAGATCGACAGCATCTTCCTGCAGGTGCTGGCGGCACATATCGAAATGCTTGGTGATATTGGCCCGCGAGGCTCCGCCTGAATAACCGACTTTGGTCGCCAGATAGATCTCGTCGCGGTTCGCTTTGATCATTGCGCCAAGCAGCGTTTCAGACGCGCCACCCGTATAGAGCACAGCCGTGTCAAAGTGATTGATACCACCCGCGCGGGCAGCGTCAAACATGGCTTGACTGGCCGTTGCGTCGGCGGTGCCGCCGAATTGCATCGTGCCAAAGGTGAGCCGGGAAAGCGGGGCGCCAGCGCGCGTGGTCAGGGTGTTCATGGGTAAAGACTGGCATGCATTTGTCACGATGAAAAGACAGCGCGCGTGCGGGTGCTGACGTTAGCGTGCATTGACAGGCGGGGGTATGAAATGGCTACTACGGCCAGGATGGAAATGACCCTTGAGAAACCGATGCTAACACAGTTTGCTGTCGCCGATATGCAACCGAGAGGTCCCGCGCAATGACTGCGCGGCCTGTCGCAAAGCGCGGTCAGGTGATCGGTCTGCTGGGCGGGTCCTTTGATCCGCCGCATGCGGGCCATGTCCATATCTCCAAGGCCGCGTTGAAACGGTTCGGACTGGACCGGCTGTGGTGGCTGGTGTCGCCGGGCAATCCTCTGAAAGAGAACGGGCCGGCACCTTTGGCCGACAGGATGCAGGCCGCACGCGCGATGATGGATCATCCGCGCGTCACAGTCACCGATATCGAAGCGCAATTGGGAACGCGGTACACCGCGCAGACGCTGATGGCCTTGCGCCGCCGCTACCCCGGTGTGCGGTTCGTGTGGATTATGGGCGCTGACAATCTGGCGCAGTTCCATCGCTGGCAAGACTGGCGCTGGATCATGGAGACCGTTCCCATTGGCGTCTTGGCGCGTCCGGGGGATAGGATCGCGGCACGCATGTCGAAAGCGGCAAAGGTCTATGCGCGGGCGCGTATCCCGGGGCGGGCGGCGCATACGCTTCGCAGGGCAGATGCGCCGGCTTGGGCCTTTGTCAATTTGCCGATGTCCGACCAGTCCTCAACCGCGATCCGCCAGCGGGGTGAATGGTGATGCGCCTGACCCGTCGTGCAATGCTGTCCGGGGCGGTTTCAGCGCTTGCCACGACAGCCTATGCCGAAGCGCCTTTAACGTCCCTGCGCCCGATTGCGCGCGTGCCTGCCCGCGATGTTATTGCCAGGATGGTTTCATCACGCACCACTTCGGGCGAAGTGGGCGTTGTGGTGGCGGATATGCAAAGCGGCGAGATCCTTGAGGATATTGACGGGGCGGTCGCGCAGCCACCCGCGAGCGTGACCAAGGCATTTACCGCCCTTTATGCGCTAGAGGCACTGGGCGCGCAGCATACCTTTGATACACGTATATTTGCTGATGGTCCTGTAATTGATGGAATGTTAGATGGTAATTTGATTTTGGCCGGTGGGGGTGATCCCAACCTTGTGACGGATCAAATCGCTGAACTTGCCAAAAGACTGAAGGACACCGGCCTGCGCGAGGTGCGGGGGGACTTTCTGGTTTGGGACAATGCGCTGATCAATCTCGACGAGATTGATGACAGTCAGATGGATCATCTGGGATACAACCCCACGATCACCGGGCTGAACCTGAATTTCAATCGTGTGCATTTCGAATGGAAACAAGACGGGGCGGATTATGTCACGACGATGGATGCCCGCAGCGAGAATTATCGCCCCGAAGTGACCACAGTGCGGATTGCGGTCGTCGATCGTGCCGTACCTGTTTTCACTTACCGTGATGGCGGAAATGTGGATCAATGGACTGTGGCGCGGGGTGCGCTCAATAAAGAGGGATCGAGGTGGCTACCTGTCCGGCATCCCGCGCTCTATGCTGGTGAGGTTTTTGCCGTTTTTGCGCGCAGTCACGGCATCGTTCTGAAAACGCCGCAAGAGACAGCGGAACGCCCGGAGGGAGTGCCGCTTGTGCGTTATGCCAGCGCGCCGTTGAGCGAAATGATGCAGGGCATGTTGCGGTTTTCGACGAATATCACGGCAGAGGCTGCGGGTTTGGCAGCGACCGCGACCCGCATTGGCGTGCAACGTGGGCTGCGCACATCTGCGCTGAGTATGGCCCTATGGGCGGCGCGCCGGGCGGAGGGCATTGCGCCGCAATTTGTGGATCATTCGGGTTTGGGTGATGCGGCGCGGGTGTCGCCCCGTGACATGGTGCGCCTGCTGATGGCGCAGGATGTGATGCCGACCTTGCAGCCGATTTTGCGCGATATCGCATTGGTGGGCGAGGATGGACAGGCGATCGACGATCCGCAAATCGCCATCAAAGCGAAGACCGGCACGCTCAACTTTGTGTCAACGCTCGCCGGATATGTGCGCACCAAAAGCGGGCGTGATCTGGCCTTTGCGATTTTTGCGTCCGATCTGGATGCGCGTGAGGCCGGCAAACGGCAAGGCGTGGAGTCCCCGCCCGGTGCGCGCGGCTGGAATACCCGGTCACGGCGTTTGCAACAGGATATTCTCAGGCATCTGGCGTTGAGGGTCTGATCAAAGCGTCATGTGTCGTGCGCGTGATCCGCGTTCGATCGCGGCGGCGTGCAGGCGATCAAGGTTCAGTTCTTCGCGAATCTCTTCCAGCATCCGGACCTCTGTGCCGACAATGCGCCCGTCCGCGGCAGCGACATCACAAGAAAGCGCATAGGCGGTCTCATAAAGACGCTCGGGCAGGGCGTCGCGGATCAGGCCGAAAAGCGCCTCAAGTCCGTCTTCCTGCTCAAGCAATGAGAACACCATTCGTGACATGCGCGGCAGGCGTTCGAGGTCATAGTCCGAGAAAACAGGCAAGTTGTTGATCGCGCTGTTTATTTTCACAAGCTCGGCAGTGCGGATATTCTCATCCGACGCGGATACCGCGATCATCAGAGCGGCAAGTGCGTCTTGCGCGGTCATGGGGGCGTCTTCAAGCATGGGGAATTCCTTTACGTATGATGCCACATTTATTGACGCCTCGCCTGTCTCGCAATAGGGAGTGCGAGTTGCGGCGATCACAATGATTTGCCCCCAGAATGTGAGATGAGACATGAGCAGTATGCGTGAAGCAGCGATGACGTCGAAGGCCTGGCCCTTTGAAGAGGCGCGCGCATTGCTCAAACGGTATGAAAAAAAGCCGCCTGAAAAGGGGTATGTTCTCTTTGAAACAGGTTACGGCCCGTCCGGTCTACCCCATATCGGAACCTTTGGCGAAGTTTTGCGCACGACCATGATCCGCCGCGCGTTCGAGGTGATTTCGGATATTCCGACCAAACTGATCTGCTTTTCTGACGATCTAGACGGAATGCGCAAAGTGCCAGGCAATGTGCCCCAGCAAGAAATGCTGGCCGAGCATATGCACAAGCCGCTCACATCGGTACCTGATCCGTTTGGAACGCATGAGAGCTTTGGTCACCACAACAACGCGATGTTGCGGCGGTTCCTCGACACTTTCGGGTTCGAGTACGAGTTCTATTCTGCGCGCGAGTTTTATCAGTCGGGTCAGTTCGACGAAATCCTGCTGCGCGCCGCCGCCCGTTATGACGACATCATGGCAGTCATGCTGAAATCCTTGCGCGAAGAGCGTCAGGAGACCTACTCCATATTCCTGCCGATCCATCCCGAGACGGGGCGCGTACTTTATGTGCCGATGAAGCATGTAGATGGCGAGAAGGGTGAGGTGACTTTCGACGACCCTGATGGGCGCGAATGGACCCTGCCTGTAACGGGCGGCAATGTGAAATTGCAGTGGAAACCGGATTTCGGTGCGCGTTGGGCTGCTTTGGACGTTGATTTCGAGATGTACGGCAAGGAACACGCCACAAATACCGCGATCTATGACCGGATTTGCGAGATTTTGGGCGGGCGCAAGCCGAACCACTTCTCTTATGAGCTGTTCCTGGATGAGAAGGGCCAGAAGATTTCGAAATCATCCGGCAATGGCATCTCAATTGATGAGTGGCTGACCTATGCGTCGACCGAAAGCCTCAGCTATTTCATGTACCTCAAGCCCAAAACGGCAAAGCGGATGCATTTCGATGTGATCCCGAAGGCAGTGGATGAGTATCACCAGCAGTTGCGCGCCTATGCCACGCAGGATGACGCAGGACGTGCAAACAACCCTGTGTTCCATATCCACGGTGGCGATGTGCCTGCCTCAGACATGGTGGTGCCGTTCGCGATGCTGTTGAACCTTGCCTCTGTGTCCGGTGCCGAAGATAAGGACACGCTTTGGGGCTTTATCCAGCGTTATGCGCCAGATGCTTCTGCCGAGAAGAACCCGCAGATGGATCAGGCGGCTGGCTTTGCCGTGCGCTATTACAACGACTTTGTGAAGCCCACCAAAGTGTATCGCGCACCAACCGATCAGGAGCGCACGGCGCTGACCGATCTGGCGGAACGCCTGAAAGTGTGGGATGGCGGTCTGGATGCAGAAGAGCTTCAAACGATGGTCTTTGCCGTGGGTAAAGAGCACGGGTTCGAGCCGCTGCGCGATTGGTTCACAGCCCTTTACGAAGTGCTTTTGGGCGCCTCGCAGGGTCCGCGGTTTGGCGGCTTTATTGCGCTTTACGGTGTGGATGAAACCATCGCGCTGATCGAGCAGCAATTGGCGGCACAATAAGATTTTTGAAACTAATCCGCGCTTTCCTGCGTATCTTTTATAAATAGAGATCACAGGAGGGCGCGGATCATGCGCATATTGGCATTCGTTTTCGGCTTCTGGGTGGTGGCCACTGCGGCTTTTGCGCAGGATGGTGACGCGATCGAGAGCGTGATTGGCAACCAGCTGGACGCCTTTAACGAACGCGACATCTCCGAGGCATGGGAATACGCCAGCCCCAATATCAAGCGCCTGTTCGGCGATCCCGGTAATTTCGGCATGATGGTCCAGCAGGGCTATCCGATGGTGTGGGACAATGCTGATGTGCGGT
>CAYZKE010000052.1:0-11467 GCA_964478505.1 uncultured Loktanella sp. | reverse complement strand
ATGTCGGCAAAAACGGCAATTTCGTCATCCTCGATGCGGGCCAGCATCTGGCGGATGATTTTGCGGTGGGCCTGACCATTGGCCGCAACTACCGCAACGGCTGGCGGATCGCCGCATCGACGACATGGAGCGAAGAGGAAGCAGCACCGCTGAAATTCGGCGCCGAGGTCTCTATTCCGCTGTCCTGGACGTCGGTTGAGGGCGGTGTCGGGGCGACCAATCTGTTTGTGGGTGGCCAATCGGGTGATTTTGGGTCGCGCGTGTCCGGCACCGGACTGCTTTATGATGAACTGCGCGCGTCGGACAAAAGACGCATCGAAGACGGCTTTGGGGAGTTCTGGAATTGATCAAAGGTGTTGTTTGCGCAGGTCTGATTGCTTCGCTCTCGGGCTGTATCGGAACCTTGGGGCAGATGCGTGATGCAATCCTGAACCCCAACCCCGAGGTTGAAATGCGGGTGCCAGGTGTCAATCGCGCCGCCATTGAAGCGGCCGATCTTGCGGCTGTGCTGGTGTTAAGTCCGACAATCGGGTTGGGGTCGGTCGGGGTGGCGATCCAGATGCGTGACGGGCGGATTATCTATAACGCGAACGATAACCGTGGCATCACGCTTGAGGGCGGGTTGGTCTATGCCACCCTTGGGTTTGGCACCAACTTGCAGGCGGTGACGACACAGAGTGATGATCCGCTTGTGCGAGAGACGCGCGCAGGGGCATGGCCTGCCGAGGTGACACGCACCTATTACATCGCCCAGCGTGGCACGGAATTTGCACAGATCACAGCGACCTGCCGCAATCAGGTGGGGCGCACCCTCGCCATCGAGGTGGTAGAGGCCACGCGGCAGGTGGTGGAAGTTGTCGAGATCTGCACGACGCAGGCCGGAGAGAGTTTCAACAACGTCCATTATCTTGATGCCGGGACGGGCCGCATCTGGCGCACGAGCCAATGGACAGGCCCCGTACAAACCAACATTCAGGTGGATGTGATCGAGCAATTCGACCCAGACGCATGATAGATCCGCCGGTTGTCGCCCGCGCTATGCCGATCTGTCGCTGAACCTGCCGCGCGTCCGGTTGGCGAAGGCCACCAGCGATAGCATCACAGGCACTTCGACCAAAACCCCCACGACGGTGGCCAAGGCCGCTCCGGAGTTGAGCCCGAAGAGGCTGATTGCGACCGCGACGGCCAGTTCGAAAAAATTCGACGTGCCGATCAAGGCGCAGGGTGCCGCGATGCGGTGCGGCACCCGCAAGGCAAAGGCAGCCGCATAGGCCAGCGCGAAAATGCCATAGGATTGCAGCAGGATCGGGACCGCGATCAGGGCAATCACCTGCGGGCGATCAAGAATAACCTGTCCTTGCAGGCCAAAGAGGATCACAACGGTCACGACCAATCCGATCACCGACCAAGGTTTGATACGTGCCTGAAACGCCGCGATCCGTGCCGCAGAACCGAGCCGCGCACGTGTGTAAAGCCCCGCGGCGAGCGGCAGAGCGACAAACAGGACGACCGATAAAACAAGCGTTTCCCACGGCACGATGATATCCGTGACGCCCAGCAAAAACGCCACAATTGGCGCAAAGGCAAAGACCATCACCACATCGTTGACCGAGACCTGCAAGAGCGTGTAGCTCTCGTCGCCCTTGGTCAGTTGTGACCAGACAAAGACCATCGCCGTGCAGGGTGCCGCCCCCAAAAGGATCAGCCCCGCCAGATATTGCTGCGCATCCTCCGGTGCGATGAGATCGGCAAAGACCACCTCAAAAAACAGCACGCCCAAGGCCGCCATTGAAAACGGTTTGATCAGCCAGTTGACCACCAGCGTGATGGCAAGGCCCTTGGGCTGCTTGAGCACATCTTTCAGACTGGCCGGATCAACCCCGACCATCATGGGATAGACCATCGCCCAGATCAGAACGGCAACGACAAGGTTGACGCTGGCAAACTCGGCCGCCGCAACAAGATTGACGAGGCCGGGTGCGACACTGCCGAGGGCAATGCCCGCAACCATCGCCAACCCGATCCAGATGGAAAGATATCGCTCGAACAAGCCCATGATATTGCCGCTCTTTCAGTTCCTGACGCGCCTCGCTTGAAAACTAAGCGTTGAACACCTTTGTCTGATTTGCACAGGTGCGCGCCTCGGGCAACGGGTTTGACCAGCCGCGCGGTCCGTCCTCGATGGATCAGCTTGATCAGGTGGCTAATGCCGGACGCAGGGCCTTGGTGGCTTCAAACTGGGACAGGAACACCTGACCGGTCATTTCCGACAGGAAGTGTTCGCGCTTCAAGCGGTCCATCACGGGGCCTTTGACCTCGGACAGATGCAACTTCACATCCATCTCTTTCAGCCTTTCATTGATGGCTTCCAGTGATTCAAGCGCGCTGAGATCAATCTCGTTGATTGCGGCACATTGCAGGATCACATGCCGGATATCTTTGTCTTTCGCGACGCGGTTCTGGATTTTGTCTTCAAGATAGCGGGCGTTGGCAAAATACAGGCTCTCATCCACGCGCAGGGTGACGATGGACGGGTCGGTGATCACGTCATGGCGCAGGATATTGCGGAAGTGCTCGGTGCCGGGCACCTGACCGACCTCCGCGATATGCGGTTTGGAGGATTTATAAAGATGCAGCAGGATCGACAGCCCTACGCCTGCGGAAACACCTGCCTCGACACCCAGAACAAGGGTCAGCAGGATGGTTGCAAGAACGGCGGCAAAATCTGCCTTTGAATAGTTCCAGCTGCGTTTGAGGATCGAGAAATCCACCAGACTGAGCACGGCCACGATGATTGTGGCGGCCAAGGTCGCCTTGGGCAGAAAATAGATCAATGGCGTCAGGGCAAGCGCGGCGATGGCCAGACCAATTGCGGTAAAGGCACCGGCAGCGGGGGTTTCGGCACCCGCATCAAAGTTCACGACAGAGCGTGAGAATCCGCCCGTGACGGGAAAACCACCTGTCAGCGAAGCACCGATATTGGCCGCACCAAGACCGATCAATTCCTGATCGGGATCAATACGCTGGCGTTTCTTGGCGGCAAGGGTCTGTGCGACGGAAATCGACTCCACAAAGCCGATGATCGAGATCAGAAAGGCTGGCAGCAGAAGCTGCCACAAAAGGTCCGGTGAGAATGACGGCAGCGTCAGGGGCGGCAGGCTTTGTGGAACCTCACCCACGATGCTGACACCTTTGTCCGCTAGCCCAAGACCCCAGACCGCTGCCGTCGTCGCGACAACAACAAACACGGGGCCGGTTTTGACAAAGACACCGGTCAGACTGTCTGACAGGCCAAACCGTTTGAGCAAAGGTTTCAGTCCCTTGCGCACCCAGAACAGGAATCCGGTCGCAAGGATGCCGATGATCGCTGTGATCCAGTTTGTCTCGCCCAGATGCGTGGCAAGCGAGGTGACCAGTTCCAGAAGGTTATGACCTTCCGCACTGATCCCGAGAATGTGCTTGAGTTGGCTGGCCGCAATGATGATGCCTGATGCGGTGATAAAGCCCGCAATCACCGGGTGGGACAGGAAATTCGCTATGAAACCGAGGCGGAACAGCCCCATCGCTAAAAGGATCGCGCCCGAAAGCGCGGCAAGCGACAAGGCGGCAACAGCGTAGCCCATCGTGCCTTGTTCAACGATATTGCTCAGTGCTGCAGCCGTCATCAGGGACACAACGGCCACAGGTCCGACCGCCAGCGCACGGCTGGTGCCAAAGACCGCATAAAGCATGATCGGCACGATCGACGCATAAAGGCCGGCCTCGGCAGGCAGCCCCGCAAGCAACGCATAAGCCAGCGATTGCGGGATCAGCATGATTGTCACGATCAACGCGGCAACAAGATCGTTGGACAGGGCAGTGCGGTTATACGTCCGGCCCCAAGTCAGTATGGGCAGGTAGCGCGTCATATCGGTTTTCATGGTCTTCTCTGGCGGTTCGGGTGCCCCCGCATCGGATGGTACGGGGGTCGTTGTTGTCTATTTCACGGTCACTTTTTCAGGCTTGGCCATCCATTCGCGGCCCTTGAGCATGCCTTTCCAATAGATCGGCGGCAGCAGTTTTTCTTTCAGGAACCATGCCGCACGGGATGGCTTTGTGCCGTCAATGATCGCTTTGGGGAAGCTGGGCAACAGTTTCCCGCCATAGCCGAACTCGGCCAGAACGATCTTGCCGCGCTCGACGGTCAGCGGGCAGGACCCGTAGCCGTTATATTGCGCCACCGGAGATCTCCCCGCCATGTCAGCCACCATATTTTCGACCACAACAGGGGCTTGAATACGTGCCGCGGCCATCGTTTTGGCGTTGGGTGCGTTCATCACATCGCCCAAGGACCAGATATTATCATAGGTCTTGTGGCGCAAAGTGGATTGATCGACATCAACCCAGCCCGCCGCATCTGCCAGTGGCGAAACACGGATGAAATCGGGTGCGGTCTGTGGCGGACAGACATGCATCATGTCAAACTCCATCTCGACCCGTTCCACCGGCGTGTCAGGCTTGGCCACGTCAAACCATGCCTTTTTGGCAGGACCGTCGACCGCAACAAGGTTATGGAAGAAATTCAGATGCGCGTCGTATTTCTTCACGTATTCCATCAGGGCAGGGACGTATTCCTTGACGCCGAAAAGCACACCACCTGCGTTGTTGAACTGGATATCAATGTTTTTCAGAACACCGCGGCGCAGCCACGCGTCACCTGACAGATACATGGCCTTTTGCGGCGCACCTGCGCATTTGATGGGCATGGGGGGCTGTGTAAAGATCGCGCGGCCCTCTTTCATGCCGTTCACCAGTTCCCACGTGTAAGGCGCAAGGTCATAGCGATAGTTCGAGGTCACTCCATTCTGGCCCAGCGTCTGAACCAGACCTTCGATCTTGTTCCAATCCAGCTTGATACCGGGGCAGACGATCAGGCGGGTGTATTTCACGACACGGCACCCGTCGAGGATGACGGCATTGTTCTGCGGCTCAAACGCGGCAACGGCCGATTTGATCCAGTGTACGCCCTTGGGGATCAGCGACGCCATCGTGCGTGCGGTCTCTTCTGCGTCGAATACGCCACCGCCCACCATTGTCCAGCCCGGTTGGTAATAATGGATATCGGCCGGATCAATGATCGCGATTTCAAGGCCGGGTTTACGGGCTTTCAGGCTGGCCGCCGCCGCAATACCACCGGCGCCCGCACCGACGATGACGACTTCGTAAGTGGCGTCGCCGGTATCGGTGGGCGTCTTGCCCCCGTTGACGATCCGGCGCACGACGCCCGCCATGTCATAGCCTGCGGCCTTGGTCGCCGCGAGGATATCAGCAAGGCTGCGCTGGCCCGCCTGCGCAAGCGACCACAGGGTCGCCGAGCGCGTGCCAGTGCGACAATAGGCAAGCACCGGACCGGGCAATTCGGTCAGTGCCTTGCCGAATGCGCTTGCGTCTTCGTCCGTCACCTTGCCGGCGACAATCGGCAGATAGGTCGCCTCAAGGCCTGCTTTCTTGGCCGCAGTCGCAATTTCTTCGAACGTCGGCTGATCGGCGCCTTCACCGTCGGGGCGGTTGCAGATAATGGCGCGAAAACCCGCGTCTTTGATGGCTTGCATATCGTCGGGCATGATCTGTGGGCTAACACAGAGACCGGCGGTCAGTGGCTTGATATCCATAATAACTCTCTCTGATCAAAGGGCGTTGATCGGTACTTTCAGCATCGGGTTGCCGTCTTGATCGGCAGGAATCTCTCCGGCGCGCATGTTCACTTGCAGCGACGGGATGATCAGCTTTGGCATGGCCAGTTGGGCATCACGTGCGGTGCGGAACTTGATGAATTCATCGCGCGTCTTGCCGCCGCCTACATGGATGTTGTTGGCTTTCTGCTCTGCCACGGTGGTCTCCCACTCGATTGCCCGGCCGTTGGGGCCGTAGTCGTGGCACATAAAGAGGCGCATTTCGTCAGGCAGGGACAGAACCTTCTGGATACTGTCATAAAGCACGCCTGCATCCCCCCCGGGGAAATCGGCGCGGGCCGAGCCGCCGTCGGGCATGAACAACGTATCGCCTGCGAAGGCTGCGTCGCCGACAACATGCACCATACAGGCGGGCGTATGTCCCGGCGTGTACATCGCAAAGGCAGGCATGGTGCCGATCATATAGGTGTCGCCATCCTTGAATAGCGCATCAAACTGCGACCCGTCCCGCTGGAACTCCGTTCCCTCGTTAAAGACTTTCCCAAAGGTTTCCTGGACGACCATGATCTTTTCGCCGACACCGATTTTGCCCCCCAGCTTTTGCTGAAGGTAAGGTGCCGCGCTCAGGTGATCCGCATGGACGTGCGTTTCGATGATCCAATCAAGGACCAGTCCGCGGTCCGTGATTTCCTTGATCAGCGCGTCAGCCGCATCATAGGTGATCCGGCCTGCAGCATAGTCGATGTCCATCACGCTATCGATGATGGCGCAATGATCGCTGTTAGGGTCTTTGACGATATAGGTGATGGTGTTTGTCGCCTCATCAAAATGGGCGGACACCTCGGGTGTAATGGACATATCGACGGGATAGGTCATGTGCGTTCCTTGTTTTGATGAGGCGTGCCTGTGCAGCGCAATCAGATCTTGCAGGTCTGGATGCCAAAGATGCGGTAAAGCGGGCAGAATTTCAGTGTTGATGTGCCCAGCATTACAAGGCCCACAACAACGGAAATGATCGTTGCGGTGCTGGACTGAAACACGGCCATGCCGCTGACGAATGGTGCGGCAAGCAGGACGATGCCAAGCACAAGGCGGAAAATACGGTCAACTGTGCCAATATTCTTAGTCATTTTGCTGTCTCCTATGAAAGATACATTCTTCATAGACCTTAGCGGCGCAGACTTCGGTGATATTGTCACCAAGCACGCAAATCAGTTACGCGGAATGGTCGGCCAGTCTTTCGAGGTGCGCGCGGTCAAGGATCGTCACGCTGCCGCGCGCCTGCTCGATCCAGCCGCGGCGCTGGAATTCCTGAAGCTGGCGCGAGATGACTTCGCGTGCCGTCCCCAATTCGACCGAAAGCTTCTGGTGTGTTGTTGCGACGACATCCTGCCCATCACAGAGCTTGAGCAATTTATCTGCAAGCCGGACGTCGATCCGCTGAAAGGCAACTTCGTCGATCATCAAAAACAGGTCTGTGATGCGTTTGGAAAACGCCGCGAAAACAAAATCCCGAAATGATTTGGACTGGGCCACAAGATCATCGAAGACTTCGCGCGGAACGGCAGCAGCTTGCACGGCAGTTTCCGATATCCCTTCGGCCGCGTAGTTTTCATAAGCCAGCAGGCAGGCGGTTGTCAGAACGCAACTTTCGCCGGCATGGATGCGATAGAGCACAATTTCATGCCCCGTATCCGATACCTGTTGGACCCTGACGGTTCCGTCCAACAAGAACAGCATATTCTCGGGCGAGTTTCCGGGCCCAAAGAGCGTGACACCGCCAGGCACCTCGATGATTGCGCTGCGCGACAACAAAAGTTGTTTGATATGGGGTTCCAGCCGCGAAAGCCCGGGGAACCGTTCGACCCATTCCTGTGTATCGGTCATCGGGCTGTCGCCGCGGTTCTGGGTGTTTCCAGCGGGGCGATCCGCTCCATCAGTTGGCCGCGGTTTGCGGAAATATCCGCGATTGTCAGATCGTCAAGCACAGCCATAAAGGCCGCCGCGGCCTCCTGCATTTTGCGGGACAATACGCAGATGCCCATCAGCGGGCAGGTATTCTTTTCGGGATTAAAACATTCAACGACATCAAGCGGGCCTTCCGTAATCCGCACTATATCGCCGACGATCATCTCTTCCGGCGGGCGGGAGAGACGAAAGCCGCCGCCGCGTCCGCGCACGGTTTCCAGATAGTCCGCTTTGCCCAGTTCATGCACGACCTTCATAATATGCGGACGCGAAAGCCCGTGAATTTTGGCGACATCATCGACGCGCACAAGGTCGGGCGCTTTCAATGCGGCAAGCTGGAGAGAGCGCAGCGCGTAGTTCGTATAACTGGTCAGTTTCATGGTGCATCCTGTTGCCGTAGATAAAACATACATTCAAAGTATTGCATTTGTAAATGGTTTGAGCTATCGCCTATCTGTAAACCACTATTTAAAATATAGGAAAAGACATGAAACACTTGCTCGCTATCGCCGCAGTGGCTGCTCTCGCCCCCTGCGCCGTTCTGGCCCAAAACACGCCCGGATCGCATTTCATTGCCAATTGGGATCTTGATGCAAGCGGCGCTGTGAGCGTCGCGGAAATCACCGAACGTCGTGAGATGGTGTTCAACATGTTCGACAATGACCAGAACGGCATGCTGGACGCGGAAGAATACGTCATGTTTGACGAAACACGTGCTGCGGATATGGAAATGAATGCTGGCGGGCACGGCAAAGGCGGTGACCGCATGCAGGTTGGCCTGACGCTTGCATTCAATGACACCAATCAAGACGGCGCGGTCTCAGTGGAAGAATTCATCTCCCAATCCGCCGCCTGGGTCGCGCAAGTCGATCGTGACGGTGACGGTGAAATCACCGCGGGTGATTTTGGACCACAAGGCAGCTAACTTCAGGCACCGGCATCCTCGGCGGGGCAGGGGTGCCCTTAGTCCGCCGGGGCGCTGGTCGTCACACCGACGGTGCCGATCCCTTCGATCACGACTTCGACGACCATGCCGGGTTTCACGGGGCGCGCACCGATCGAGGTGCCGCAGGCAATCACATCACCGGGGTTGAGCGTCATATCTTGTGACAAGGCGCTGACAATCTGTGCAGGCGGCAGGATCATGTCGGCGGCCGGATAGGACTGCCGCTCACGGCCATCGACGAGTACCTTGATTGTCAAATCGCGCCAGTCGATGTCGGTCTCGATCACGGGGCCAACCACGCCGAACCCGTCAAAGCTCTTGGCGCGGGTCCACTGCGGAAATGACGGATCCGCATTCAGAATGTCGAGCGAGGTAAAGTCATTGATGCAGGTATAGCCCAAAATCGCGTCTTCGGCGTCTGCGATGCTGACGTCTTTGCACGTCTTGCCGATCACGATCCCGAGTTCCCCTTCGAACAGCACACGGCCTGCGGACGTCGGCAGAACCACAGTGCCACCTGGACCGGTCAGAGACGTATCGGCCTTGAAGAAATACAAAGGATGCGCGGGGTGCTCCATCCCGCCCTTCTCGGCGGCGGCCTTGAAGTTGTTCCAAAGCCCGATGAATTTGCCCGGGGTTACCGGCGCCAGCAAACTGACATTGGCAAGTGGGATCGGGTCGCCTGCACTCTGCTCCGATCCAAGTGCCACACGCGGATGCAGCATGTCATCCACGATGACGCCTGTCAGTTCCGTCCCGTCACCCGTTTTGCCACGTGCCCATTTCATCGCGAAGCCTCCCTTGCTCAATTATACCTGCGCAATCTTGCAGGTCTGCGCGCAAGGATAAAGCCCTGTCACGCTTGCCATGCATATCTTCCCACAAGCGAGGCGCATGGCAGTTGCCGCGGCCAATCGGTAAATATGCAAAGGATGTCAGTTGCAGAGCAATTTCTGCAATCCCGTGTTCGTGTCCAACGACGTAAACAGGGGGCGGGATTGAGTTCCAAAATGCGCAGGTCTATCACTGGGCATATCTGCGATCATACTGGAGCAATATGTGACCGACTTTGTGATTCCATGCCCGCCCGTTGTCATCATTCCTGTCGCTGGTGGCGAGGCCTTCCCTGTACGCCGCGTCTATTGCATCGGGCGCAACTACGCAGCCCATGCCGTTGAAATGGGCCATGATCCCGACCGCGATCCGCCCTTCTTTTTCCAGAAAAACCCCGACAATCTGGATGCAAGCGGCACGTTTCCTTACCCAAGTCAAACCAACGACGTGCACCATGAGGTCGAACTGCTGGTCGCGCTCAAATCAGGTGGCACCAATATCGCGGTTGGAGACGCGCTTGGGCATGTCTGGGGCTATGCACCCGCGCTCGATATGACGCGGCGCGATCTGCAGGGCATTGCCAAGAAGATGGGGCGCCCTTGGGAGATTGGCAAAGCCTTTGAACGCTCTGCGCCTGTAGGTCCATTACAGTCAGTTGCGGATGTGGGCCAACTTGATCATGGTACAATCGCATTGGCCGTCAATGGTGAGGTCCGCCAGACTGGTGATCTGAACCAGATGATCTGGAAAGTTCCGGAAATGATTTCCTATCTGTCAGATTACTTTGCGCTTGCTGCAGGCGACGTGATCATGTCGGGCACGCCCGCTGGCGTCGGTCCGGTTGAAAGAGGCGATACAATGGTAGTGAGCATCGACGGATTGCAGGACTTGACCGTGAAGGTCGTCTAGAGACCATGCGCTTTCCCCAAGGCGGGGCTTTCTTTGGCGGTCTGCCGTAGATTTTCGTCAAGAAAGCCCCTAGTTGATGGATCGAGGAGCAGACGGCACGCGGGGAAGGTGTGCAGGTCCTTGTCATGTGATGCGCAGGACAGAATACCTCTGCTGTGCTTGGAATAGACTGTACGATAATCGCAGAGAATTCGTAGATTTTCAAAAAGGTTGCCGAGGGGCGGAATCGAACCACCGACACGAAAATTTGCAAGCACATAACTACTCTTAAAATCAATGCATTACATGATGTTGTGTCATAATTTGCATAACTGTTGAGAGCTGCTGGTGCAGACTTTCGGTCAAGACATTGATATCAATATGCTTTTGGATCCTACCTAAACAATTTGTAACGATTGATGATCAACATCACAGTCAGCGAACGGGGAAGGAATGATCGAAGACGAGGCCGGTCAGACCGGCGGCCTCGCAGGCGGATCGCATCTCGTCGGACACGCAGATTATCCCGCGCATTTCCGCGGCGGCGAAGATCGGATGGCCCGTGACGACACCTCGCCGGAAGACCGGCTCTCGTGTCTCCGACGTCGTCCCGGCAATGTCGTAGAAGCCCTGGCGGTTCAGCAGTGGTTGCGTGAGGTCCGGGTCGAGTGGCTTCAGCCGGACCCCCGGGACGAACCACCAGCGGTGGCGGTCCTCCTCCTTCAGGGCGTTGACGACCTCCACGGGCTCGAACTGATGCACGCCGTCGCCGCAGGCGGTGTCGACCACCGCCTTGAACCGATCAGTGACGACATGTCCAAGATACGCCGACTCGACATCGTGAAGCGCTTCGGCCCCCGCTTCATCGGCACGCCCGAGCTCGCGCCGGAGCCGCGTCGGCAGCCTGCCGGCCGTCACCCGTCGGCCGGACGTCATCGCATAACCCGAGCTGATCGGACGCCGGCCGATATCGATGCTCCGGTCTTCAACCTCCACACGTTCCACGTCCCCATCCAGAGCGACCAGATAGATCGCCCATTCCCGCGTCGTTCCGGTCGACATGGTCCAGACGGTATCGATGCTCATGTCGCAGTCCCCATCGCCGTTGCGCCCACCGACTCGAGGAGCTCCCGATCCACAAGCCGCGGCACGAGCGGAT
>CAYZKE010000051.1:1799-11492 GCA_964478505.1 uncultured Loktanella sp. | reverse complement strand
CCTTCAAGGCATATAAGCGCGCGCCGATCCTGCCGAAATTTGCCGATGACGAGGTCGCTGAATTGCGCCGTCAGGCGCAAGAGGGACTAAAAGCGCGTCTTGCCGTCATCCCCCATGCCGCCGATGTGGCCGAATATGAAAAGCGGCTCGAATTCGAGTTGGGGATCATCGAAGGTATGGGGTTTCCCGGTTACTTCCTGATCGTGGCCGACTTTATCAAATGGGCCAAGGATCAGGGGATTCCCGTGGGGCCGGGCCGTGGGTCTGGCGCGGGGTCCTTGGTGGCTTATGCGCTGCTGATCACCGATCTTGATCCTCTGCGCTATTCGCTTCTGTTTGAACGGTTCTTGAACCCTGAACGTGTGTCGATGCCTGACTTTGATATCGACTTTTGCATGGACCGCCGCGAAGAGGTGATCCGCTATGTGCAGGATAAATACGGACGCGACAAAGTAGGACAGATCATCACCTTCGGTGCGCTGCTGTCCAAGGCCGCCGTGCGGGACGTGGGCCGCGTGCTGCAGATGCCGTACGGACAGGTGGACCGTTTGTCCAAGATGATCCCTGTGGAAGGCGTGAAGCCCGTTTCAATTGAAAAGGCGCTCGCAGATGAACCCCGCCTGCGCGAAGAGGCCAAGAACGAAGAGGTTGTTGACCGCCTGCTGACCTATGCCCAGCAGGTCGAGGGGCTGCTCCGCAATGCCTCAACCCACGCGGCGGGTGTCGTTATTGGCGACCGTCCGCTGGATGAACTGGTGCCGCTCTATCAGGATCCGCGATCAGACATGCCCGCAACCCAGTTCAATATGAAATGGGTCGAACAGGCGGGGCTGGTAAAATTCGACTTTTTGGGTCTGAAAACGCTGACCGTGATCCAGAACGCGGTGGAACTGGTGAAAAAGACTGGCCGTCCGCTGAATATCGCCGCAGATGGCACCAAGCTTTATGACGCGCCTGAAGGTTTTGAATATGACATCGGGGCGATCCCGCTGGATGACGAAAAATCTTACGCGCTCTATTCCAGCGCCAAAACCACGGCAGTGTTTCAGGTGGAATCCAGCGGCATGATGGATGCGCTCAAGCGCATGAAACCAAACTGTATCGAGGATATTGTGGCGCTTGTGGCGCTTTATCGCCCCGGCCCGATGGAGAACATTCCGACCTACTGCGAAGTCAAGAACGGCCAAAGGGAACTGGAGTCGATCCACCCTTCGATTGACCATATTCTCAAGGAAACCCAAGGTATCATCGTCTATCAGGAACAGGTGATGGAGATCGCGCAGGTCATGGCGGGCTACAGCCTTGGCGGTGCGGATTTGCTGCGCCGCGCGATGGGTAAAAAGATCGCCGAGGAAATGGCAAAGGAGCGCCCGAAATTCGAAGAGGGCGCCAAGGCCAACGGGGTTGAGCCCAAGAAAGCCCGCGAGGTTTTCGACCTTTTGGAGAAATTCGCCAACTACGGCTTCAACAAATCCCACGCGGCGGCATATGCCGTGGTCAGCTATCAGACCGCATGGCTGAAAGCGAACCATCCGGTCGAGTTCATGGCCGGCGTCATGAACTGCGATATTCATCTGACCGATAAGCTCGGGGTCTATTTTCAGGAGGTCAAGAAAGGCCTTGGGATTGAATACACCCCGCCTTGCGTAAATCGCTCTCAGGCGACGTTTGATGTGAAAGATCAAAAGCTTGTCTATGCGCTGGGCGCGTTGAAGAACGTTGGCGTCGAGGCGATGAAGCTGGTCGTCGCAGGGCGCGGGGACCGCGAATTTGTGAACCTGTTCGATTTTGCGCGCCGTTGTGATCTCAAGCGCGTTGGCAAACGGTCACTCGAAATGCTGGCACGTGCAGGGGCCTTTGATGTGCTGGATTCGAACCGCCGTCGCGTGATGATGAGCCTTGATGCGCTGACCGCCTATTCGGCAGCGATCCACGACCAGAAATCCTCCAATCAGGTTTCGCTCTTCGGGGATGCGGGCGAGGATCTGCCGGAACCACGGCTGATGGATGGCGCAGACTGGTTGCCTGCCGAGCGGCTTGCCGAAGAGTTCAAGGCCATCGGTTTCTATCTATCGGGTCATCCGCTGGATGACTATATGGGCGCGCTCAAGCGCAAGCAGGTTTTGACGCTGGACGAAGTGATCGCCAAGGCCGAGCGCGGGGCATGTGTGGTGAAGATGGCTGGTACCGTGTCAGGCCGGCAGGAACGTAAATCGGCCCGCGGCAACCGCTTTGCCTTCGCGCAACTTTCTGATCCGACCGGACAATATGAGGTGACGCTGTTTTCGGATGTCCTGGAAAACGCCCGTGAATTCCTTGAAACCGGCAGTCAGGTCGTCATAACCTGTGAGGCCACGATGGAGGCCGATCAGCTCAAGCTGTTGGGTCGTTCGGTCGGCCCTGTGGATGCGGTAGTGGCTGATGCAGGTGGTGCAGGTCTGCGGGTATTCATTGACGGGCCGGACGTGATCGGATCGGTCGCCACTGTGCTCGAGAACGCTGCCAAAGGGTCTGTACGTGCCTCAAGAGGACCAATCTATTTTTGTTTGATGCGCGACGATCTTCCCGGAGAGGTCGAGCTTGATCTGGGCGAGGAATTTCCGGTCAACCCGCAGATCAAAGGTGCGCTACGCAGCTTGGGCGGTGTGATCGAAGTGGAAGACGCCTAGGCAAAGGGATCAAGCCTTGCGATGGCTTTCGCATGATTGATCACGCAATAATTCCTGCGCTCGTCTTCGAATTCGGGAATGGCGGCGCTGAGT
Source organism: uncultured Loktanella sp. (assembly GCA_964478505.1). Taxonomy (GTDB): domain Bacteria; phylum Pseudomonadota; class Alphaproteobacteria; order Rhodobacterales; family Rhodobacteraceae; genus Yoonia. The sequence continues at coordinate 8,730 of CAYZKE010000051.1, read as the reverse complement.
GCAGCCATATCTTTGACTGCCAGAACCATCGCTTCGCCCCCTTCACCACCGAATTCCTTGGTTTCTGCGGTTGTGAAAACGATGCCCATGACAATCTTGCTGGCCGGAAAAAGTTCGACCGGATGCGTCTGGCCAAGAGCTTGAATCCGTGGGCTCAACCGTTCAGAAGTTTCCCTAGGTAAAGTTACAATAGGCATTTTGTGACCCTATTCGTGCTTGCGCTGTGAAAAATGTGGCAGATTAGCGCGCCATTTATCTCTTTTAGTCTAGGATAGTTCTACAGCTCCTTAACATGGTCTAAATTAGATGTAATAGCCTGCAAAACGTATTTTTAATCAGGTAGCCGCGATGCCATTTCTTTTTGACTGGACCACTTTCTTTAGTCCGAACGGGACGACCACGCTGACCGATGGGGCGAATAGTACGTCCTTTACATCCACGGCTGTGGCAACTTCTGGCACACCGGGGCCAAGCTATAATGGTGGTTTTGGCGGATATATTCGAACGAACGGAATACCCGCAGGACAGCTGAGCGGTGTGCGTTTGGATTTCACGGGGCGCGCTGTTGACGACCTCACCTTTGAGATCCTTGACCTTGATGCAAACGGCACCGCTTGGGACGATCAAGTTGTGATCTATGCATTCGACATCAATGGGAACATTGTCGAACCTACTTTTACCAACCTGAGCACAACGCATGATGTTGTTGATGCATTTACTGTTGAAGCGAACGGTAACAACAATCCGGGCGTCGAAGGGCCGGGTGCCGACGACTCATTGACTGTCACCTTTGAGCAGCCTGTCGTTCGAGTCTTTATCTTGATGGGTGGCAGCCAAACGAGTGGTGTGCGCGCTGGTACGATTGGTATCGGTGATCTCGCGGGCGACATCGTCTGTTTTGGACATGATACGCTGATTGAAACGAGAGACGGGAAGGTCGCGGTGCAGGACCTCTGTGTGGGGGACCTTGTGCGCACAAAGGATAATGGCCTGCAGCCAATTCGTTGGATCGGATCTCGGACCGTTGATGCCGTCGGCCGTTTTGCACCGATCGAGATTGCTACGGATGTGCTTGGCAATGACCGGCCGCTTGTTCTGTCGCCGCAGCATCGTGTGTTGCTGGGTGGCTGGCAGGCCGAGTTGTTGTTCGGCGTCGCTGAGGTGCTGGTGGCGGCAAAGCATCTGGTTGATGACAAGAGGGTCCTGCACCGGGAAGGGGGCATGGTGACCTATTTCCACATGATGTTCGATCAGCACGAAATCGTCTATGCGGATGGCGCCCCATGCGAGAGCTTCCATCCGGGACATGTTGGCATTTTCGGCATGGATGATGCGCAACGAGACGAGATATTCGCGCTGTTTCCGGAGCTGGAACAGGATTTTGCCGAGTTCGGACCATTAGCACGTATGAGCCTGAAGTCCGCCGAAGGCCGGATGATCGCTCAGATGATCCATCTTTGACAGTAGCTGGTGGTGGCGTCCCAGTGCGGCGGCACTCATCCGCGAGGCGTACCATGAGATCAGCATCGTTTGCGCGCTTAGGATGATAAAGGGCGTGATGCGTTGCCTAATGGCGAGGGGATGCTGTTTACTCACCAATGCCTTCGATCAGAAAGTCTCCTGCGGCCCAGCCCTCAATCCCAGGATCAGCCAGCGTCGCAACTTTGCACCAGCGCCGACCTTCGGCCATCCGGCATCCAAGGTTCCGCAGGTTTTGACCGTTGGACAGGCGGGCAAGACGCTCTGCAGCCAAGGAAGGACGCGCGCGCAGGTTTAGAGTACCACCTGCTGTCACGACCTTATAGAAATCGGGTCCGCCCTGCAGCCCATCGGCATAGTCACCCTGAACAATTGCGCCGGTCTCGCCGCTGATGCTGATGGTGAGCGTATAGTCAGATCGTTCCCCCCGCCGCGCGGCGCTGCGCAGCATGTAGACAGAGACCTTATATTCGCCAGATAAGGGCAGGGTTTCGTCAAAGGCATTCAGCTCTGGCGTTATCTGACTCACAGCCAATGCTTCATCCCCGGGGCCGGTGCCGGGAGTGTAGAGATTGAAATACGTGGACGGATTTGAAGGGTTTAAAGTGATGTTCATACGTTGGCCAGCCTCGGCCCCTATCGTGTAGAGGACGACTTCACGCCCTGTGATCGTGTCATTAAGCGTGGTGCCAGAGCTTCCGGGCACGAAGCGGACTTGTGCGGTGCGCATGTCTTCTTGGGCCGTCGCGATTACCGGGGCGGTCAACGTCAGCGCGGAGGCGAGAAAAAAAGTGATGGCATTCATGGCAGGGGGCTTTGGCGGCTTGATTCAAAAGGCGTATTCTGCACGTCCATACCATCAATGGCGCAATTCTCCTAAAGACTTGCCACATAGGGATGTGAGTCTACCAGTGTGGCGGTCGCTGATCCGCCAAGGGAACAGTGCCACCTGCATCCATTTCGCGCCCTGCTTCGCGTTCCATCAGCATCGCCAGTCGGCGTTGCGCCACCGCCAATTCCGTTTCCTGACGGGCGACGATATCCGACAAGTCTTCGACTGCTCGGGTCAGGTGTGCGATTTTTTCTTCAAGGTGCGTGATGCTTGTCATGGCCGCATCATAGCGCTGCAACGATGCCGCGAAAAGGGCCGCGCTGCGGATTGTGTCGGCGGTGGGAATTTGAGTATTTCTGGCAAGATGATGACAGGGCTTTGCTTTGAACTGCGCCTGGGTGCATTGCCCCTGTCACAATGGCGGGTTAAACGGCGCGTGAACAGAAGTGACCGGCAGGATCAAGTGCATGGCCAAGATCAAGAAACAGCCCCGCCCCAAGGCGCAGACGCCCAAAGGGTTTCAGGATTATTTCGGCGCGGATGTGACCGCGCGCAATGAGATGCTGGCGACGATTGCGGGTGTTTATCATCGCTATGGCTTTGATGCGCTGGAGACCTCGGCCGTAGAAACGGTTGAGGCGCTGGGCAAGTTCCTGCCCGATGTGGACCGCCCGAATGAAGGCGTGTTTGCATGGGAAGAAGACAATGACTGGCTGGCACTCCGTTATGATCTGACCGCCCCTCTGGCGCGAGTGGCTGCGCAGTATCGCAATGATCTGCCGTCGCCCTACCGTCGCTATGCGATGGGCCCTGTCTGGCGCAACGAAAAGCCCGGACCGGGGCGGTTCCGGCAGTTTTACCAGTGTGATGCGGATACGGTAGGCGCGGGGTCCGTGGCCGCAGATGCCGAGATTTGCGCGATGCTGGCCGACACCCTCGAGGCCGTGGGGATCGAGCGCGGGGATTACATTATCCGCGTGAACAACCGCAAAGTACTGAATGGTGTGATGGAAGTCGCGGGGCTGTCCGGTGACGACAAAGAGGCTGAGCGCGGGATTGTGCTGCGCGCGATTGATAAGCTGGACCGGCTGGGGCCAGATGGCGTGCGTGCGCTCTTGGGTGAAGGCCGCAAAGACGCCAGCGGTGATTTTACCAAGGGTGCCGGGCTGGCGGATGCGCAGGCCGAGGTCGTCATGGGCTTTATGGAAGCCAAGCGCGACACGGGTGCGGCGACTGTTGCACGGTTGCATGAACTGGTGGCCGGATCAGCGATTGGTGTCGAAGGCGTCGAAGAGTTAGAGACTATTGCGGCACTTTTGGCGGCGCAGGGCTATACCGCCGAGCGGATCGAGATTGATCCTTCCGTCGTCCGTGGCCTCGGCTACTACACAGGTCCTGTCTACGAGGCCGAACTCACCTTCGAAGTCACCGACGAAAAAGGTCGCCCGCGTAACTTCGGTTCTGTCGCTGGCGGTGGCCGCTATGACGATCTGGTCAAGCGTTTCACCGGACAAGAAGTGCCTGCTACGGGTGTGTCGATTGGTGTGGACCGGTTGCTGGCCGCGTTGCGTGCCAAGGGACGTATGGATCAGACCGCCGTGGGTCCTGTTGTCGTGACCGTCATGGACCGCGACTGTATGTCGGATTATCAGACCATGGTTGCCGAGTTGCGCAATGCGGGCATTCGTGCCGAGGTCTATTTGGGCAACCCCAAGAACTTTGGCAATCAGTTGAAGTACGCGGACAAGCGCGCTTCGCCTGTCGCGATCATCGCGGGCAGTGATGAATTCGACAAAGGGATCGTTCAGATCAAGGACCTGATACTTGGTGCCGAGATTGCCAAGAACGCAACGCTGGAAGAGTGGAAGGATCGCCCAAGCCAATACGAGGTGCCGCGCGACCAGATGCTTGCGAAGGTCCGCGATATTCTGGACACGCACAGCTGATGCCGACCTCACCCGCCATATTGACCGAAGCGCGCCGTCTGCGTGATCTCTTTGCTGCCAAAGGCGCGCAGGTGGTCAAGGCAGACGTGCTGCAATCGGCAGAGACTTTGCTTGATCTTTATGGCGAGGATATCCGCGCGCGCGCCTATCTGACGTCTGATCCATTGCGCGGCGAGATGGTCCTGCGCCCAGATTTCACAGTGCCTGTTGTGCAGATGCATATGGAGGCCCGTGCAGATCCCGCCCGCTACACCTATTCCGGAAAGGTGTTTCGCAAGCAGGAAGTGGATGAAACCCGCGCGAATGAGTTCGTGCAGGTAGGGTATGAGGTGTTCGACGGCGCAAATCCCGCAGGGGCCGATGCCGAGGTTTTTGCAGCCATCGCAGAAGGGCTCGCGGGGCTGCCTGTGCGGGCTGCCACAGGTGATATCGGGGTGCTGATGGCGGCGGTGCGCGGGTTGCGGACAACTGATGATCGCAAGGCGGCGCTGATGCGGCATATCTGGCGGCCACAGCGGTTTCGTGCGTTGTTGAAGCGGTTTGGTAGCGGCGCCGTGCCGCCTGCACGGGCGGCTCTTTTGGCTGCGGACGCCCCTTTTGCGCAGGCAGGTCCGGAAATCGGGTTGCGCACCCGTGCAGAGGTGCAGGCGCGCATTGATGCGCTGCGTGCCGATGCGGCGGCGCCACCGATTGCCACCGAAGAGATCGCGGTGATCGATGCGATCTTGGGCCTGCGTGAGACGGCGCCAAACGTCCTGAGTGCCCTGCGCGATATTGCGGTCGATATGCCCGCGATTGGTGATGCCGTTGCCACGATGAACGCCAGACTTGAGGCGCTGTCGAACCACGGCGTCGATGTTGACAGCCTTGAGTTTGAAGGCAGTTACGGGCGCACATCGCTGGAGTACTATGACGGTTTTGTGTTCGGGTTTTACGCCATTGATCGTCCGGACCAGCCGCCCGTGGCGTCCGGTGGCCGTTATGATGCTCTGACGGCGCGCTTGGGGCAGGGCCGTGCCGTGCCTGCGGTGGGCGGTGTGATCCGCCCTGATCTGGCTTTGGGGTTGCGCTGATGTTGAAACTGGGTGTGCCGTCCAAGGGGCGGTTGATGGAAAAGACCTTTGACTGGTTTGGTGCGCGTGGGATCAGCCTGCGTAAATCCGGCTCTGATCGCGAATATGCGGCGGCTGTTGACGGGTTTGAGGGGCTTGAACTGGTGCTGTTGTCCGCAGGGGAAATCCCGCGTGAGTTGGCATCAGGGAATATCCATCTTGGAGTGACGGGGTCTGATCTGGTGCGCGAGAAGCTGGCCAATTGGGACAGCCGTGTCGCGGAACTTGCGCCGATGGGCTTTGGCGGGGCTGATCTGATTGTCGCGGTCCCGCAGGCCTGGGTCGATGTGAATACGCTGGATGATCTGGATGCAACTGCGGCAGCGTTTCGGCAAAAACACGGGTTCCGGCTGCGGATTGCGACGAAATACCACCGTCTGGTGCGTGAATTTTTGCGCGAGCAGGGCGTGGCAGATTACCAGATTGTTGATAGTCAGGGCGCGACCGAAGGCACGGTCAAGAATGAGACTGCCGAGGCGATTGCCGATATCACTTCGACCGGTGAAACACTGCGCGCCAATGGTTTGAAGATCTTGGATGACGGGCTGATTCATGCGTCCCAGGCGACCCTGTTTCGCGGGCGGCGCAATGACTGGACCGATGAGCAACGCAAGAAGCTGAAAGCGCTGCAGTTGGTGCTGGGCATTTAGACCTGGGCGGCCCTGATCGCGTCACGGCACGCGATCTCCAGGGCCGAGGGTTTGTGGCGGGCTTTCGTGAGACCGGTTTCAGTGTCATCGCCAGCAACAGCAGAGGCGGCCGTCGCAGCCATGCTGTAGCTGTGGACCTGTGTAATGCCCTTTAAGGCTTGCCGGCACAGGGCATGGATCACCAGATAATCCAGATGGCTACCGAGGAGTCCTGCACCTTTCTCGGTCCCGCCCGCGGCATTGCTTTCGCAGGCAAGGGCATCCGTCGACAGAAATGAACGGCAGATCATCGGGCGTGCCTCGTAGGCGCGGCAACTGCGTGTTTCGGGGTCAAGTGCGGGGCATGCCTCTGGGTGCCACGCACGGCCATCGGGTTGGCCCGCAAGCGGACTTGCGGCTTGGTGGAGTTGCGCAGCCTCAAAGGCCGTGATCACGCCACCCTCGCCACCTGAGAGGATACAGCAAAATGCGCATCCTTGGGTGCAGGCCGCATTTGTCACGGCCTCGGGTGGGGCTTTCATGATTTCGTCGCGGACGGCGTGCCCCAATCGCCATGCGGCTTTCCCGCTGGCCATTTCCGCAACGACCTCACTGACGGGCATACCGTAGGTTTGAGCGGTTTGCAGGAAAGAAGTAAGGATGCGTTTGGCGCGATCCTCTTGCGGCTTGCCTGCGCCTTTGACCTTGGCTTTGGCCAACCGCCCGGCAATATCGGCGACAGTGATCGCGCCTGATGCATTGGTTTTTTGGGCGCGCCTGCGGTCGGCGCGGGAAGATACTGGTTTCATGCTGCGCCCTTGGATGCCATCGTCGTCCCTGACTATAGAAGGCAAGGGCAGGGCGTCCAGTGTTAGCCCTGCAATCTGTCCCGCAAGAAACGTCGCAGAATTTTGCCGGATGCGGATTTCGGGA
>CAYZKE010000051.1:0-1699 GCA_964478505.1 uncultured Loktanella sp. | reverse complement strand
TGCAATCTGTCCCGCAAGAAACGTCGCAGAATTTTGCCGGATGCGGATTTCGGGATCTCATCCACGAAATAGACCTGGTGGAGCTGCTTGTAAGTGGCCAGTCGCGCCGCGATATGAGCATTGATCGCGGCCTGATCGGGGGCAGGATCGCCTGCCACGACAAAGGCCACGGGCAGTTCGCCCGCTTCATCATCCGGCAAGCCCACGACAGCAGCATCCGTAATGCCGTCCATGGCCACCAAAGTCGCCTCAAGTTCGGCTGGTGCAACTTGGAAGCCTTTGTATTTGATCAGTTCTTTCAGGCGGTCGGTGATGAACATATAGCCATCTTCGTCAATCTTTGCGATGTCACCGGTCTGCAGCCAGCCGTCATCTGTGATGGTTTGCGCGGTGGACTGTGGGTTGTTGAGATAGCCCTGCATGACTTGTGGCCCTTTGATCCAGAGTTCGCCTTCTTCGCCCGCTGGCAGGTCTTGGCCGGTCTCGATGTCAACAATCCTGCAGGCTGTGTTTGGCGCGGTCACGCCTGCCGCCCCTGACCGCGGGGCGCTGCGCGGAACCACGTGGGAGACGGGGCTGAGTTCGGTCATGCCGTACCCTTGCAGTGCCTTGCAGCCGAGCCTTGCTGCAATCGCGTCGGAAAGATCGGCGCCGGAAGGAGCAGCGGCGATGAACACCTCTTGCAGCCCTGATAGGTCATAGTCATCGACGAGCGGATGTTTGGCCAACGCAAGGGCGACAGGGGGCACGACCCACATACGCTGGGCTTTGTAGTCCTGGCTGATTTGCAAAAATAGCGGCAGGTCAAAGCGGGGCATTGTCACCAAAGCGCCGCCGCCACCGAGATGGATATTCATGAGCACGGTCATACCGTAGATGTGGAAGAAAGGCAGGAAGGCGGCGGTTACTTCGCCCGCCTGGAAATCGGCGGCGACGATGGATTGATCGACATTGATCACAAGATTGCGGTGCGAGAGCATGACACCTTTGGGCAGGCCCGTGGTGCCGGAGGAATAGGGCAGAACGACAGTGAAATCATCCAGATCGACGGGCACTTGCGCTGTGATCGGATCGCCAAAAAGAGCCATGTATTCCGGCGTGCCGATGGCGATGACCGGGGTGTCGCCAGCGCCTGCTTGCGCCGTCTCCATGAAGTCGGGGATCGTGATCAGGAGTTCGGCACCGGCATCGCGCATCTGGTGGGCGACCTCGCTCGCGGTATAGGTCGGGTTCAGCGTTGTGATTGTCCCGCCACCCCAGGCGACCGCGTGAAAGACCACGCAATATTCGGGCATGTTCGGGGCCATGATTGCCACCGTATGCCCTGCGCCAAAGCCTGCTGCAGCCAACCCACCCGCCATGCGCTTGACCTGATCCATGAATGCGGCGGCGGTCATGCTACGCCCGCTGGGGCCATCTGTCAGCACAACGTCGTTTGGGCGGCTTTCAAGGTTTTGAAAAACACGCTCGGTGATCGTCAGGTCTGTTGCCGGGACGTCGGGATATGGACTTGTGAAAATGGTCATGCAGGGCTCCTCCTGCGCGGATCATGGCACAGGGTTTGCCGCCTGCCTAGCGCACACCAATGGCAGCAAGGGCCTTGGAGAGTTCGGGCGGCAGGGCCTCTTCATCCTGCCGGCCCTCGGGCAAGTCACGGGGGGCATCATCTACAGTTAGATACCGCCAGCCCTGAAAGGCG
>CAYZKE010000050.1:0-11507 GCA_964478505.1 uncultured Loktanella sp. | reverse complement strand
AATCAGCAGGTTGAGGGTTCGAGTCCTTCTCGGATCGCCATTTTATGATTTATTATCAATAACTTAATTGATATGGACTGCGAACGTCTGTGGCGCTGAAAACTTTTGGAAGCAATATGGAAGCATGATGTGATTAGATTTTGGTGTTGCTGGAGAACAACTGAAAGCGTTTTTTCAAGGGATGTTTTCGAAAGAATTGGCGCGGTCCTGCGGCCAGTAGGTGACCGCGCCATGCTGTTGGGTCTGGTCTAGAAAAGAAAACGTCATGTCGAAGAAGCCTAAGGTTGATTATCAAGCTGCGTGGAAATCTTGTTTTCAAGCAGGGGAGCCCGATAGTGATTTCATTGGCAGAATTGACCGGGCGATTTCTTTCTACCGATATGACCTTTACGACTTGACCTACACTCCGAGCAAAGAGCGGTCTGCAATATATAGGCGGCTTCGGTCTCACGCGAACGACCTGTTGGCTGGCTTGGAGCAACTACCGTCAGACATCCGGATTGAAGTTGAGGACCTATACATCGGCAATGAGTCTGCAGACTATGCCGAAAAGACAGAGGGTACTGAATACGAGTCAATCTGTGAGTTCGATAGAGATCTAGACTTGCTCAAAGAGATTATCGGGCGGCTCAATGCCAATTTATCTGATGCAGACAGCATTTATGCTCGTGAAAAAGGACGTCGCAAGCAAAACATTGGGCTCGAACAGGCAATCGTTGAGTTGCAAAATATTTTCGAAACTTACGCCAAAAGAAGCGCGCGCTTCGGTTTGAGCCATGATGCTTACAGCAGTTCTGGCGACTACAGAGGCGACTTTATGCCTTTCTTGAAGGTCGTCTTTTGGAGTTATAACGGCCGAGAATTCCCGCAAGTTGGAGCACTTGGCGAAGCTGCTCGCAAAATCTTGGGACTCAAGAAGTCATAGAAGGTCATAAGTGGTAACACTGCACCCCATTTATGACCTTATTTGTACTCTCGTTGCCGCCTTATCAGTCTCTCTATCGTTCGAGACTAGAGGGAAACAAAATGAAAAAGCTAACTGAAACCCAATCAACGTTGGTCGATGAACGCGAAGCTGCGTCCATCCTCTGCTACTCTGTCCGTGCCTTGCAAAACTGGCGGCATCGCGGCGGGGGGCCAGACTTTGTGAAAGTCTCCGCTCGGTCGGTACGCTATCGCCGCGTTGATCTGGACAAGTGGATCGCAGACCGCACGGTCTCAAACACCTCGCAAACCATCTAACACATTCAGTTTTGCCTCAGAGGGCTTGGCGGCAACTCTGAGGATTTTGGGGCCGGAAGGTCTTCAAACAGGGCGCGCGTTCAAACGCGAGTGCGCGCCCTTTCTTGTGCCGTCTTATCAAGCTGAAAAGGGCTCAAAATGAGTAATTCACCTATCAAGAAATTCAGGCTTGGCCTGATCACCGTCGCAATCTGGGACAATGACGGGTTCTACTCCGTCGATCTTTCGCGGTCATACAAAGACAAGAACGGCGACTGGCAAAGCACGACCAGCTTTGCCCACTCTGATCTTCTGAACGTCGCAAAATGCGCCGAGCGCGCTGAAATCTGGATTGGACGCCAGACCAATGATCAACAGTCGAAAGGAGCATGAAATGACCTCGGATAATAGCAAACCCAACCGGCCCCAAAACCCTAGCCGCCCCGCCGGAGGCGCAAGTGCAGCCAATGAGAACCGTTCACCCGTAAATGGACGCGGCAAAAGGGGGGTGATTGTAGCACCCCCCTCTGGAAATACACCGCAGCTTGAACCCTATCTTGTCGTCCACCGTGGGTTCGACACGCTGGCCCTTGCAATCAAGGCAAACATTTCAAGCATTCTGTTCGACTTCCTCGATGCAGAATTGAACGTGGCGGTAGAGGAACGGCGCGAGGTCCTGATCACATATGCAGGTGTAAATTTCCTACTGTCACCGCATGGTGGCTCTGGCTATCGGTTCATCTTGAAAGGCGGGCCGGATGGCGCGACATGGTTTTTTAAGAAACCGAACGCAAAAGACCCGTGGGGGATACGCCTCTCTTTTGGCTCATTCTTCATGGCCACGCATGGACTAGGCGCTGCCAAGGCGCATGTGGATTTTATCACGGGCAAACTGGGTATCCGCTTTGGCCCAGATGACATAAGCATATCCCGCGCTGACTACTGCGTAGATATTTTAGCCCCTGACTTTGAGCTGATACCTGATCACTTTGTGATGCACAGTGCGGCCGGAAGACGCGATCATATCACGCAAGAAGAAACGGCGGTGCATGGCAAATCGGGCCGTGTAACTTCGGTCACCATCGGTGGCACACGCAACCGACAAGTGATCATTTACGACAAACGCGCAGAAGTAATTGCACGGGGAAAGTCGCATTGGTGGGATATCTGGAATCACACGATTCTCACGTGTAAATCCGCGCAAAATACCGTTTTTAGCGAACTTCCTGAATTCCTATCGCCAAATCCCGAATTTCCACGTGAAAATCGTGTGTGGCGTGTTGAATTTCGCGCGGGCAAAGACCTGCTGAAAGATCGCTGGGGTATACGTACGTGGGAACAGTTCTTTGCGCTGTTCGGTGATCTGTGCCGTGAAGCCGGTGAGGTCGTCCGTTACGCTGAACCGGAGGGTGGTGACCTGAACCGTGCGCGGTGGCCTAACCATCCGCTTTGGGAAATCGTATGCGCTGAAATGAACAGCGACCTGACAGAAATGCGCAGCGGTGCCGATCCGAACCCGATGAAGGAGGTGCAGCGCGAAGAACACATTGGCATGATTTTTCGGAACTTGCTGGGGTCGAGCATAACGTTAGGGGCTTTGCACGATACGGACGTGGACGGACTGGAAGGCATGTTCGATCAACTAGCGGCCAACATGACATCAGAGGTTAAGTCAGACCCTGAACGGGCTGCTAAGCAGCTGCAGGTCGCCAAGGATAGGTATGTGTTTATCGAGAAGCCCAAGAGACCCACGTAAAATAGCCTAGGTCAACATCAGACAGCCCAAAGCGCCTTTCCTAATGGAGGGCGCTTTGGTGTGTCTTGGGCGGAAACCGTACCTTAGCTGCATCTGCCAAGGTTCTGTGCCAGAATTGCAAAAGCGGCCATTCAAGCCGTAGCAAACCAAAGCTCCATGCTGCGCCAGCTATCAAGGTCTGCTATGCGCAGGAAGCGAGCTTTGCAGAATTTGGCCGGTTTCCCGACAGCGGACTTTCGCGCTGCGTGCGGCAAAGAACTGGTGAGAGACGATAGCGATCATTGATTGAGTCAGTTGTATCCAAGATAATTTGATTTTGGGAGGTGTTCTAAACTATGTCGAAATCATCGGTTCTCTCAAAGGAAATGCATTCTATGACAAGCGATAGGTTGTTGTTTCACTACTGCAGTACACAGACAGGGTTTGCTATACTTCAGAAACGAGAGTTTAGGCTGTCGGCTCTGTCTTCGGCGAACGATACACTTGAAGGTAGAGTTCTCGGTAGAGTATTTGCAAAGCTCCTTCGAGACACCGACCTGCCGCCGGAATTGGTAGATGTCGCTTCAGTCATTGTGGAGGGATACCCTGACTCTACCGAAGGCTTTGCCTTCTGCCTTTCCGAAAAAGGCGATCTCTTGAGCCAATGGCGGTCTTATGGTCGAGACGGTTCAGGGATAGCTATCGGTTTCGCACCCGATGTGCTTGGAGGGGACTTTGGTGAGGTAAACTTCGGTGCAAAGTTCTATGAGCTGGTCAAGGTAAAGTATGGTGAAGAAAGTTTGCAGGAGTCGCTGAAACCAAATGCTAAAGCCGTGGAAACGGAGTTTGCAAAGTTTGGTGCTTTTGTAAGTCTTAAGAGTGGAATAACAAAAGAGGCTGCATTGCAGATGATGGCAGACCGAGGGCCACATGCAAGAGTATTAACTGGCGCAAATGATAGCGCAACTGAGCTTGTAAGTCGACTTTTGACATCCCTGGCTCCACTTCATTTCCAGATCTACGAAACCAAACCAGTGCATTTTCATGAGGAATGTGAGTGGCGTTTGCTTCGCTATCGTCACAAAGTCGCATTGCCGGACGTCGAATATTTTGCCGATGATCATTCGGTTCGGCCGTTTATCACATCTCTTATCGCGGACCCAGCTAAGGAAGCGATTAGAAAAGTTATACTTGGCCCTAAGCATCGGACAAATCCAGAATGGATGCGGGCATTTCTTGCATCTGTCGGGTTATCGCATGTTGAGGTAAGTCGTTCTTCAATCGAAAGCTACCGTTGATTGCTTGGCAAAAGAAGCAATGTCTTGCTTATACAAACGGGAAACCATGCTCCGTTCGCATCTTACCAGTTAGCGACTAGTTCAGCGAAGGTCAGATGTCGAAAATCCGCGCCGAGGGCCTTGGGACCTCTTTGGGCTGACAGCAGTCATTGGGAAAACTCCAAGAAAGCTCTGTTGATCAAACATTGAGTGCTGCACCGCCGCAAGGCAGCAGTGAGCCCTTGTTGCATTTTTTCTGCACGGCGGCCAAAGTCGGCTTTAAGTTGTAAGAGAGGAAAATTCATGACTTACGGAGAAGTGTTGCCGATATGGTGGAGCATGGTTTGGCGAGGCTTTTTAGGCGGAGCGGTCGCCGGTTTCATTGCGGGTTTTATCGTTGGATTTGTCGGGGCGATGTTAGGACAAGCAGCTGACGCTGCAGCTTTCTGGGGAGGAATCGCCGGACTAATAGTGGGAATCCCCGTAAGCCTTTGGGCTATGAGGGCGGCTATCAACAAGCACCATTTGCGACCTGCTCGAACATCAACCTGATAACCAAGAGCCGTCATTCGACTTTGCAACCCTTACGGCAACAAAGTCCGCGTTGCAGTCATCTGACATCCTGAAATGCTGCGATCCCGACCAAGGTCCGCTATGCGGGTTGCACTCGCAGCATGACGGTGGACGGGTCAATGTCCGGAATGGGCCGTCCGTCACGGGCGAGACTACTTGGCAGACGAAAATGCTGCGACCGATCTAATGGCGGTAGAAAACCCATTTTACTGACTTTCTGCGGTTCAGCTAAAGTAGCTCTTTAGAAACACAAAACAGCGCGTAGGCAACATGGCTCGAATGTGAACCATGAGCGATAGAACTAAACCGGCAACAGGAGGTATTCTGCGAAGTCTTCCGTAAACTCAAATCGGTCGACATTGTTGTACGTCGTTTCAATGATCGCGTCATAATTCTGCATTACTTTCAGCATCGGCTTCAAGTTGTCGTGGTCTTCGAAATGATAAGAGAAAATAGGGTTCTCGGGATCGCCATTGTAGGAGGATTGCTTGCTACCGATAATGAATTCACGAGTGAATGGCGAGCCAGCTATATCGTCTCGCATTTCAGCAAAAAGGCTTGGCATCTTCTCTTCAAGCTTCTGAAAGCTCCGAGACACTACAATCGCAAACCCGCGAATGCCTAGATACGCACGCATCTCAGCTAGGGTTTTCCACTCTCTAAGCTGATCAATGGAATGACTGGTGACATCCACGTCTACTAGCCTGCTACAGGTCTGACAGAGCCAAACACCATTTTCGGCAGCGGCTCGTTCCTCGGCAGTCAAAGTAGGATCATACCTCGGCCCACCCTCAGCAGCGGCAGTAATGTGCGCGGCAACACCAATGCTGGCGCTTTCGTCAGCGCCGTCTGGTCCAATTGTAGGGCGCAAACATGTCTGATTTGAACAACGGTAACCTGCACGTTGCGCAATTGTTCTTATTACGGGAGCTCTAAAATCGTCACGTATTGCCATGTGTACAATAATACGACATCAGAAGTTTTATGAAAAGCAGTCTTCGTCCGCGTCCCGGTCATCCACGCTCCGAGAATGCTGCGAGTGGCACCAATGTCCGCAATGCGGTGTACGACCGCAGCATCGCAAGGCCATGACCAACGGCAGCAATGGGCCGAGTTCACGCCTCGCCAGAAACCTCAAGCGCCTGAACTGCATAGTCTAACGCGTCAGCCGTCGTTGAGTTTACCATTTGAAACTCTTCCCATGCTTCTGGAAGGAGTAGAAATCGGGTCTCAGAAACTTGAGCAGAAATGTTCTCAAGAAAGTGTTCCATTCCGTCCAGACTGATTAATGCATTCACCACTATGTCAATTTCGTCTAGCTCGAGCAGGCCAAGGTCAGCCGCAAGTGTCTCAGAAAACAATCTCTTTGCTCGGCCAACTGACAAGTGCCCATCAATGGGTCGCTGTTTCTCGAGGTTTTTTCTCAGCGCACGGGCATAGTTTCGTAGCTCTGCGGCCAGTATGCGTCTCAATGCAGTGCGTCTGGAGCCTAACTGCCTCTGATGCTCTTCCATTGCATGTCGGGCATTGGCGCGTAGTGTCCAGATAACACCGACAAAACCTACAATACCCACAAGCGTTGTTTGAAATTGTTCTAGGATTGACAAGAATTCTGCGCTGATCATCGATTGTCCGAAAGCTTTGAGAAATATGCGGCGAGGATGCGTTAGTATCTGTTGGTCGGCAACACGGAATGTGCGGCAGTTGTGGATACTCGGGGCACATGAATGTCTGTTTTAGAAAGCTGCGGTGCGGCGTCGAGGGTTGTGATGAACGACAGCTATGGGCGCTAGCCAACGACTCGCAATTTACTTGTCACTGGTTGTGCGCTTCGCGTGATTGCCCCTGCCATTAGTCCAGACACCTTGTCCGCCGCCGCTCTCACAGGCGCATCTGCAAGGTGGGCGTAGCGCATGGTCGTTTGATAGTTCGAATGCCCCAAGATTTTGCCGACCATCAGCAGATCAACTCCGTTCATGACTGCGATTGAAGCGAATGTGTGCCGCAGGTCATGAATGCGCAGTTCGGGCATGCCTGCGGCTTCTCTGAGGCGTCGCCACGGGCGTTCGAGGTCTGTGATATGGGTCCGGGGATGTTTGCCAATAATGACGTAGGGGTTGTCTGGGGTATCGGGCAGGTTTTCGAGGATCATGCGCGCGTCCGGTGAAAGCGGGATGCGTCGCTTTCCGGTTTTGCTATCCGGCAGTTCTAGGTGTGTCATCGTGACAAAATCCCATTGTAGGGTTTGGATTTCACCTAGGCGGCATCCGGTCAGCAATAGCAATTGGAAGGCGGCGATCACGTGGGGCGTTTCTTGGCCTGCTGCCAGCGCATCTTGAAAGACTTCGCCCAAGCGCATCAGTTCTGTTTGAGATAGGAACCTTTCGCGGGATCGTTCGCGGTTCTTCGGGATCATGCGGCAAGGGTTTGTGCTTTCGCTGCGCAGCCCCCAGAGTTCCGCCATATTGAACATGCGCGACAGCAACATCAGGACACGGTTCGCTTGGTAGGGGCGGTCGCGAAGCGAATGGTGCAGTGCTGCAATATCGGCGCGGCATACGTCTTCGATCTTGAAGCTGCCGAGCTTGGGTTTGACGTAGTTTTTGATTTGGCTTCGATAGGTGACGACTGTGCGCGGCTTCAGTTTCGGTTCGGCGTAGTCTTCAATGAACCTATCGCACAGGTACGAGACAGTCGGGGCGCGCCTGCGGTCGCTACGGTCCTTTGATGGGTCATCACCGCGCGCGACTTCGCCCAGTCGCCTGACGGCTTCTTTGCGTGCCTCCTCACTGGTGACTGTGCCGTGCCGTCCGATGACCATCCGCCTTGTGCGCCCGCCGGAGCGATATTGGATGATGTAACTCTTACGACCGGAGGGCATCACACGAACGCCAAAGCCGTTCACCTCGCTATCGAAGGCGATGTAGTCTTTCTTCTTGGCCGTCAGGCTTTCAACGATACGCTTGGTTAGTTTTGGCATCTAGACCCCCATAAATTTTGCGCTTTCATGGAAGCAATACGGAAGCACCATGCAGCGTTTTATAGAGTCTTCTATGTGCGAGTGGCGCAGTGGCCGTCAAATAAAATATAACAAAATCATGCGTTTATGTCTGATCAGCGGTGTTGGGCGAAGTGTGGCGAAAGGGCCTGAACTCGACTTCTAATCAGCAGGTTGAGGGTTCGAGTCCTTCTCGGATCGCCATTTTTTGAGGTCGGGCTGACCTGCACTGGGGACCATTTTTGGGGCCAAATTTCACCTTAATCACTCTTTAACCTTCTTCGTGAAAGTTGACAGCGAAAGACGTGCTGCGTCGTGTCTTTCGGGTTTTATGAGAGTGCGGTCTGCCATGTTTGATTTTCAGGACGATATTCTGGACTTGGCCACCCGGCCTGTCATTGACGACGCGCACTTGCCATCCCGCCAGCTACGCCTGTCCAAACGGGTGTTTGATATCGCGGTGTCCTTGTTGTTGTTGCCGGTCCTGGGGCTGATTGCAGCGGGATTGCTGGTGCTGAATCCAGTGTTCAATCGCGGGTCCTTGATGCACCGGCAGTTGCGCATGGGATATGCCGGTCAGCCGTTCATGGCCTATAAGTTCCGCTCCATGCGCCATGTGGTGACGCATACGCGGGGTGCTTTTGACAGACTGGAAGAAGATCGCATTTCCAAGCTCGGGGCACTGATGCGCAAATGCCGGATTGATGAACTGCCCCAGATCCTGAATGTCTTGCGCAAAGAGATGAGCCTGATTGGCCCGCGTCCCGACCTTTTTGATCACGCGCTCGCCTATCAAAAACAGGTGCCCGGCTATGCCGCGCGTCATCAGGTCATGCCGGGGATCAGTGGCCTGGCACAAACCGAGATCGGTTACGTGGACGGTCTGAAAGGGATCAGGCGCAAGGTGGCTGCTGACCATTACTATATCGCGCATGCAAGCCTGCGTTTTGATCTGTGGATCGCGTGGCGCACGCTTTGTGTGATTGCAGGATGCAAGGGGCGTTAATTTCAGGCGCCGGGGGTGTTGCACGCCGCAACGTGCGCCGGTCAAGGCGGTTGGTAAGTATAGGTCCGTAAGCATTGAGGTTCATTCCTAACTGGAGACCGAGAATGCCTGATCCCTTTGACACCGATTATGTGAATCTGACCTCGCCTGCTGTGGCGCATTATGTCGTTGCGCCCTCTGATGTATCCGACTTGCCGGTGCGGCCGCGTGCGCTTTACGTCAATTCCGCAGGGACGGCCGCATTGCAGGATGCCGCCGGAGAAGTTGTCACCTACGATCTTGCTGCGGGCGTTGTGTTGTCGATCCGTCCTATGCGGGTGCTGGCCTCGGGGACCACGGCGCAACTGGTAGCGTGGTACTGAGCATGATTGGTATAGAGCTTTCGCCGGCTGCGGGGTCGGGCCATGTGCCCGCACCGCAGCCGCTGGCTGCGTTCTTTGCCCATGGCGGGGGCCGGTCTGTTGCCCTTGCGCCGGGTTTTGAGGATGGTCTGACCATCTGGACCGAAGTGGGCCCCCATCACGCGGCCCGACTGCGTCTGGATCAGACAGACCCCACAATGCGGATGTCTTGGCGTGAAACGCAACTGGCTGAGCTGCGCAATGTCTATCCTGTGGGCCGCATGACCCTGACGGGCAGTTGGTCGCAATTGCAGACCTCGGGGTCGGGGTTCGCGGCCAGCTATACCGGCAATCGCGCGATCAGTACCGGGTCAACCGGTGCCAGTGCCACCGTGCAGGTGGGCAGGGACGCGCCCTATGACATGTGGATCAACTATACCGGCCGGACCAGTGGCGGCTATGTCAAAGTCGAGATTGACGGCGCGCAGACCCTCGTGAATGAAATCGCCGATCCTGCCGGTTTGGGCTTCAAGGCCCTTTCGAGCTATGCCGCGACCGATCTGACCCGTCGCCAGTCGATCAAGGTGGCGAGTGGCCTGACGGGCGAACACACTGTCACCCTGAGCTTTGGTGGGGCCGCCACGCCCGGTGGCGGGGCGATCATGGTCGAGGCCGTGGCGATCACGGGCGCCTTGACTGATCCGCATATCCTGCCGCCGCTTTGGACGCCGGACACGGCCTACGCGATGGGGGACGAGGTACAATTCGGCGGCATGTATTATGCCGCCCGTGCCAATGGTGTCAGCGGCAAAGCGGGCCCGACCCACATGAGCGGGATCGCCTCGGACGGGGCGCTGGATTGGCGGGTGGAGAGCCGCCCGACCTATCCGAGCTTTGCCATCATCGATTATGCGTCCGAGCGCGAATATGCCGCGCGTCTTGATGTCGGTGACAGTGTCGTGGAAGTGGGTGGACAGACCCATGGCCGTGATACGCTGGATGCACGGTCGATCACACTTGATGGTGTGCCTTGGGTGCCTGCGACCACGGGCAACGGCCTGAGCGTGGGGCGCCGGATCGCGATGGTCGAGACCTCGACATGGCAAGGTGGCGGCAGCGGTCCGCTGGCGACCTGCCAGACCAGCCGCGCGATCACCGCCGGTGCGATCCACCACACCGTGCAGGTCGCTGTCACGGCCGCCAGTTTTGATGTGGAATGGTTCTATGCCGGCATGTTGCCCTTTGTCCGCTGGGAAGGCGAAACAGCGGCGACGGTGATCGAGACCCTGACGGCGGAAAACGGAACGGTTGTCAGCCCTGCAGATTATGCGGGCCAGACGGATGATCTGGTGGCCTTTCCCGCAACCAGCAAGCTGGGTTTGACGGGTGTCACAGCCGCGGGCAGTTTTGTTTATGGCCATGAGGCGGGTGCGCTTTCGGTGGCGGGCAACAGGCTTGATGCCTTTGACGCATTTGTCTTGCCAAATATCGAAGGCCGCACCGCCAGCGGATCAATTGATTGGCCCGCAAAGGCCTATATCAGCGCAAATGTAGATGGCGGATTAACCCTGCAAGAGGGCGATATTTTGCAGTTTTACAACCGGCATGTGATCTCGGTGATGCCGTAAGGATTGGGGCCGCCGCGTGCGGCCCTTTTTCTGACCCTAGAGCGTTTGCGCCGCATGTAGCGCGGACAGGCAAGGATCGTTGGACCATTGCCGCATCCTGCGCAGGTTGATCTGTGACAGGACAAGCCCTGTGGCCGGATGCCCGATATCCCGAAGTGCCTTTAGGCCGCGTTGCACCATGTCGCGCGGGGTTTTTGACCAGCGGACCGCATAGATGATCGCATCGGACTGCCGCGCGAAAAGCAGCGCCTCGGGGGCGGCCAGCACGGGTGGTGCGTCAATGATGATGTGGTCATGGCTCTTGCGCAGGCTGTCCAGCCTGAGGGTCAACGCGTCGGGCAAAAGCGGCGCATGGCGGTCTATCATTTCGGGGATCACCAGAACATCGGCCCCAAGACTTGGGCAATGGGTTGCCTGTTCGCCAGTGGCCCAGCTTTGTTGCGCGGCGTGAAAGGGAGCTGCGCCGAGCAAGGATTGCAAGAGTCGGTCGGACGTATCTGCGCCGATCAGGACCACCCGTTTGCCCGACATCCCAAGGGTCCGTGCCAGAAGAAGCGCATGGTGCGTCTTGCCTTCTGCGACGGTACTCGAGGTTGAAAGGATCACCTTTGCGGTACTGCCCTGCGGGGTCAGGGCAAGCGCTGTGTGCAACCTGCGGCCCGCTTGCGACAGCCCTGTCTGGGGCCGTGTGGCCAAGGCGCGCCCACCTTTGTTGAAATCGCGCAACG
>CAYZKE010000049.1:2670-11550 GCA_964478505.1 uncultured Loktanella sp. | reverse complement strand
GCGCAGGCTGGCCGATGACCAGCAATTCCTTCGCCTGCATCTCTTGGGCGAACCATGCCACAAGGGCCACGGCATCGCGCGGACTGGCCGAGGGACCATCAACCGCATCAAGAACGATCTTGGAGGGGGCCCAAATACAGATCTGGCCATTCTTCATTGCCCAATCCAGTTCCGTCCGCGAATTGACAACCATGCAGCGGCGGTCGCGCGCGGCCAAACTCCATGCATTTTGTTCGATCGCCAGCAGATCAATCCGGCGTTGGGCAAGGGCATTTTCCGCCTGAGGCGCAGGCACGTCAGCAGGCCCGACGCAAAGGATGAGCGGCGCGTCCATTGCTGCCAACTGGTCAATCCAATCCCCGATCTGCGGGCTCTCAACCGCGGCATTCGACAAATAGACGATGCGCGGATGCGGAGCGGCCACATGAGTCTGCCCACCCGGATCGACACCATCGCGCGCACGGACGATCTCAACCCCGAGCGAGAACGGACCACGGTCCAGTTTCTCAATCCGTACGAAAACACGTTCTGCCTGAGGCTCGAGCAGAATGCGCTCAGCCACGCGCGCCGCGAGCGTTTCAAGCAGATTGATCCGCTCGGCTTCCAGCTCGCTGCTGATCGCTTCGGTTACTTTGTCATAAGACAAGATACGGTCGACATCGTCATCAATAGGCCCGCTGAGCGGCAGGACTTCGACCACAACATTGAAGCGGACGCGCTGTAACGTTCCGCGCTCTTGTTGAAACGCGCCAATCTCGACCTCGACCACATAGTCGCGGAGCGAAATGCGATCATAAGGGATGCTGCTGCTGGCCTCGGCCCTCTCGCTCGGGTGGGCAAAGGCAAGGCGGATATCATCAGTCATGGGGGCGTCCAACACGTCAAGTTACCCGTGTGGGATACAAGGGCCGACGCGGTGCGGCAAGCGTCAGGCGCGACGCTCGTCCGCAATCATGCGACTTACATTGATGCCGTGCGCACAGGCTGGCGATAGAAGTAATGGAACCCGATAGAAGCAGTACGCGGAAAGCGCTGTGCCCAAGAAGGGTTGACGGCTTTGGTATGGTAGTGTGTCGCACCACCGGTCAATGCGCGCGGTGCACCATCAATCAACATGCGCGCAACCTTACCAACACGCTCCCACGAACGGGGCTCGGCAATCACTTCGGGTTTACCGTCGCAGGTGTAGGTGAATTGGCAAGCGTAACGGCGACCTGTACCCTGATTTATCACGGCGCAAAGCGAATCCGGATAGGCACTGCTGTCAACGCGGTTCATGATGACTTCTCCAACGGCAAACATCCCGCGGACAGATTCGCCACGTGCTTCGAAGTAGAGAGCTTCTGCCAGACATTGCCATTCCGATCCGCCATCTGCGGCAGGCAACTCGGCCAGATAGTCACGATCATAGACCAGTCCGGTCTGTGTCTCGACGCCACGCTCTTGTGCAGGCGGCAGACTGGTCAACATGCTCAAACGGCTGTCAGGCACGACCGATAAAGCCTGACGTTCTTGACCCAGGATGGCTTCCAAACGGCTTGCCATCACTTCATCTGCAAAGGCTGATGTTGCCCCAACAGAAATAACAGCCGCACAACATGCGGCGATAATCGCCTTCAATACAGTCATTTTTCCCACCCAGGAAACTTCGCGGGTTAGCTCCGCGCCAGCGCGGCAGTCTTTAGGGGAAACAACCGCGAAGGTCTACCCCTTGGGCCTGACTGTTCAAAAACCGGCAAGATTACGCAGAGGGTGCAACTTCAATACCACAAAATACAGGTGTTAATAGAAAAATAACCACTAAATGTAGCGCTGTATTACAGTGACACCTTATCAGCTAAAGCAAGCTGCGCCGCTGTAAGACGCGCCACCGGCACCCGGAACGGGGAGCAGGAAATATAGTCAAACTGCTGGGCACGACAGAACGCGATCGCCGATCGATCACCCCCATGTTCACCGCAAAGCGACAAGACAACATCGCTGCGGCCCAACCGGCCACGCGCCGCGCCGATAGAAATCAATTCACCCACACCTTCGATATCCAGCGTATGGAACGGGTCTTCGACATAAACGCCCTGCTGCACGTAAGACGACATGAAGCGGCCCGCATCATCGCGCGACAAACCATAAGTCATCTGGGTCAGGTCATTGGTACCAAAGGATAAAAATTCGGCATGCTCGACAATATCCTGTGCGCGCAAGGCGGCACGCGGGGTCTCAACCATGACGCCAAGCCGATATGTGAAATCTGCCTTGCTCTTCGCCCTGACGGCATTTGCAACCCCGTTGATCCGCGCCTTTTGCAGCTCGACTTCGCGCATGGCACTGACAAGCGGGATCATGATCTCGACATTGATCGAGATGCCTTTTTTCCCGACAGCCACCAAAGCTTCAAAGATGGCACGGGTCTGCATGTCGTAAATCTCGGGAATAGCGATTCCCAGACGCACGCCCCGCATCCCCAGCATCGGGTTGTATTCTGCTAGCGCATCAATCCGCTCAATGACATCCGGCAGCGGCAAAGCCACCTGTTCGGCCAGATCACGCATGCCTGCTTTATCGGAGGGCAGAAACTCGTGCAGCGGTGGATCAAAAAGGCGCACGCAAACGTTCTTGCCTTCCATGATCTCAAAGAGGGCCTGAAAATCGGCGCGCTGCATCGGCAAAAGGCGGTCGAGCACTTCTTTGCGGTCGTCGCTCTCTTCCGCAAAGATCATCTCGCGCATCACGCCAAGACGGTCGCCTTCAAAGAACATATGCTCGGTCCGGCACAGCCCGATACCCTCGGCGGCAAAGTTGCGGGCGGTTTGCGCGTCGGCGGGGGTGTCGGCGTTGGCGCGCACCCCGATATCGCGGAAATCGTCAGCCCATTCCAGCAAGGTCTGGAAGGCGCCATCAAGAGCGGCTTCCAGCATCGGCGGCTCACCGGCCAGAACCTGACCACGGCTGCCATCCACCGTAATGATGTCACCCGCCTTGAACTGCCGCCCGTCCGGGGCCGTAATCACGCCATTCTTGCGGTCAATCGTCAGGTCAGACGCCCCCACAACGCAGGGCAAACCGATCCCCCGCCCGATCACAGCGGCATGGCTGGTTACGCCACCCCGCATCGTCAGGACCGCGTGGGCAGCATGCATGCCGCGAATGTCCTCCGGCGTGGTTTCGCGCCGCACCAGAACGCAGGCCTCGCCGCGCGCGGCACTGGCTTGTGCCTCGTGCGCGGTCAGGACAATCCGGCCCGCGGCCGCACCAGGGCTTGCCGCGATCCCGCCGACGATCACATCGCGCTTTGCATCCGGATCAACCTGCCTGTGCAACAGCTCTGACAGGGCTGACGGCTGCACGCGCATCACTGCCTCTTCGCGGGGGATCACACCGTCTTCGGCCAAGGCCACGGCGATCCGCACCGACGCGCGCGAACTGCGCTGGACGCGCACGGCATCCAAAATCTGCAGCACACCGTCTTGCAGCGTGAACTTGATTTCCATCTCTTCGCGCAACCGGCGGCGGCAGATATCGCCATATGAAACAAGCTGGGCGTATTGATCGGGGCAGATATCCTCAAGTGCCGGACCACGCGCGTCACGTGTCAGATAAAGCGCGCCCTCGGCATCGGGGCCAAGATCATAGGCGTCGCTTCTGCTGGCGCTCAGATAGCGGCCAATAATCTTGGGCGCGCCGGACGTGGAATCCACAAACTGCATCACACCCTGACCACATTCGCCCTGCCCTGTCCCCAAGGCCATCGCCTGCACGACAAGCCCGAGACCTGCATTGGCCGGTGCCCCCTTAGCCTGCCGCAGCAGTCGCGCGGTGGTCCCGTCCCATGCACGCGCCATAGACCGCAGCACTTCAGCCAATTGCACAGCGGGGTCCTGCGGGAACGGTTCGTCCGTTTCGAACTCGAATGTATCGAGCATGGTTTTCAGACTGGCGGCATCGGCCACATCGGGCAGGTAGAATTCATCAGGATCAAGACGCGCCACATGGATCGCGTAGGACTGCACAAAACGCAGGTAGAGTTTCGTCGCCGCTTCGGCCCCGATCCACTGGGTCAGTTCCGCAAGGCGGGCATCATTCATCCCGACATTCAGGATCGCGCTGGGGCCACCCCAATCGGGGTCCTGACTGGACGGGCGCACAGACAGAAGCGGTGCATCGCCAAAGGGGGCCAGCAAGGTGTCCATATTGGGCAGATTGCCGATCGCTGCGGCATGAACCGCATCAAACGACAGCGCGACCGTCACCGGCACCGGCATATCCAGACGTACGAGCCGTTGCAGGCATTTCGCACGCCCGCCATGGACCGAGGCCTTCATGGCCGCAGTTGGCGTGATAAGCGTCAATGGCCCGTATGTTGTCTGTTG
This sequence comes from uncultured Loktanella sp., assembly GCA_964478505.1. Taxonomy (GTDB): domain Bacteria; phylum Pseudomonadota; class Alphaproteobacteria; order Rhodobacterales; family Rhodobacteraceae; genus Yoonia. The sequence goes on along the minus strand of CAYZKE010000049.1, from coordinate 7,183 downwards.
CTGCACTGCGGCACCGATCTATTGTTCAGTTGCAGCATAGAAGGAAATCTGGCGCGCTGTACACATAAGTTTACATATTTTGTGTCTAGCCTTCGATTTTCGTCAGATCAGCAACGCTCAGGCAGATATTTCTGATGCGGGACAAGAGGTTAAGACGATTGCGGCGCAAAATCTCGCTGTCTGCGTTCACTTGAACATCGGTGAAAAAAGCATCAATCGGTGCGCGCAGTGCTGCCATAGCGGTCATTGCCGTGCTGAAATCTTCCGCTTTCATCGCTGGCGCGATCTTTGCATCCGCAGCATCAAGGGCGGCAAAAAGTGCCTTTTCGGCATCGTCTTCGGCGAATTTGATGTCCGCGCCGTAGGAATATTCCACCCCGTCCTTTTCCTCGGCCTGCATCAGGATGTTGTTGGCCCGCTTGAAGCCTTGGATCAGGTTTTCGCCGTCATCGGTGGCAAGGGTTGCAGCCAAGGCCTCGGCCCGTTTGACCAGCAGCGTCAGGTCATCATTGCCCGGCATCGCGATGCAGGCGTCGATGATATCGTGACGGATGCCTTTGTCTTTGAGGAAGACTTTGAGGCGGTCGTGGAAGAAGGAGAGGAGGTCACGGGAAATAAACCACACCGGGTCCTGATGGTTCTCATCGACCAAAATTTGATTTGCCGCATATTCGATCGAACCTTTTTCTGGGGAAGGATGGCTTGCTGCCCCCGCGCTCAATATTTCTAAGATCGACGTGGAAACCTTGTTCTCCAAAACCAACCGAATAACCCCCAGCGCCGCTCTGCGCAGCGCAAACGGGTCTTTGCTCCCAGTCGGCTTCTCATCAATCGCCCAGAACCCTGTCAGCGTGTCGATCTTGTCGGCCAGCGCCACGGCCACAGACACAGGTGCGGTAGGCACATCATCAGACGGGCCCAGCGGTTGCCAGTGTTCCAGACAGGCCTCTGGCACGCCGTCGTCATGCCCTGCGGCCTTGGCATAATACTGCCCCATCAACCCCTGCAATTCGGGGAATTCATAGACCATTTCAGAGGCCAGATCGGCCTTGGCGATCCGTGCGGCCTCTTCCGCCAGATCGGGCTTGGCGCCCACATGCGGGGCGATTTCGCGCGCAAGGGCCGCGATGCGTTCGATCCGTTCGGCCTGTGAGCCGAGTTTCGCGTGGAATGTCACGTTGGACAGTTGATCGGTCCAAGCCTTCATCCCCTGCCGTTCGACCGTGCGCAGATCGTTTTCCCAGAAGAATTTCGCATCGGCCAGACGCGCCGACAGCACCTTCTGGTTGCCCGCCAGAATGGTCGCTCCATTGTCGGAGGTTTCCATGTTCGCGACGGTCACGAAACGTTCAATCCGGCCTGTCTTGGGGTTGCGCACGGAAAAGAATTTCTGGTGCTCTTTCATCGAGGTTTGCAGCACCTCCGGTGGCAGGCCAAGGAAGGCATCGTCAATCCGGCCCAGCAGGACCACAGGCCATTCGACCAGCCCCGCAACCTCGGCCAGCAAACCACGGTCTTCGACCACCTCAAGCCCCAGCGCAAAGGCCTGATGTGTGGCGTCATGCCAGATCGCCTCGGCCCGTTCATCGGCGCGCAGGACAACTTTGGCCCGCTTCAACTTCGCCTCGTAGTCATCGAAATTCGTGACGGTAAATGCATCCGGCGCGAGGAAACGGTGCCCGCGCGTGGTGTTGCCCGATGTGATCCCGTCTACATCCAGCGGCACGATCTGCGCGCCTGCTTCATCGCTGAGGATACACAGGATGGAGTGCAGCGGCCGCACCCATTTCAACGGGCCATCACCCCAGCGCATGGACTTGGGCCAAGGGAAATTGCGCACGGTGTTTTCCAGCACCTCGGCAATGATATCGGCAGCCATCCGCCCCGGTTTTTCGATCACCGCAAAATAGACCTGACCCTTCTTGTCGTCGCGCACCTCTAGGTCTTCGCGGGCCACGCCTGCGCCACGCAGGAAGCCTTCAATCGCCTGATCCGGCGCCCCCACTTTGGGGCCTTTGCGCTCTTCGCGGACCGCCTTGCTTTCCGCCGTCAACCCCTCAATCGACAATGTCAGGCGGCGCGGTGTCGAAAAGGCCGCCGCACCCGCATAGGTCAACCCCGCCTCGACCAGACCGTCCGTCACCAGCTTGCGCAGGTCCTCGGCGGCGCGGGTCTGCATCCGCGCGGGGATTTCCTCGGAGAAGAGTTCAATCAGAAGATCAGGCATCACTCGGTGCTTTCTGGAATTGGGGGGCAGTCTGCGGGCGGGCGGTTGCCGTCAAAAACGACTTCGCCACATTCATTGATCTGGTGCCATGCATAACCCCGCCCGTCAGGGTAGATGGCGACGATCCGGTCAATGCCGTATGTGATGTTTTCAACGCCCATAAAGGCAATGGCATCGGTGCGCAGGTCGGCCCCGATTTGTGCCGCATCAAAGCAATCGAACCAGCGGGGTGCCACACGCGGTTCAGCGTTGTCGACGATTTCGTAGGTTTCGGTTAACGTCGCAAGGCTCAGTGTGCTTTCAAAGCAGGCGCGATAGCGCAGCGGGCTGCTGATCGCGTCGATGCCTTGAAAGTTCTGCACCACAATCGGTTCGGCCTCACCGGTGCTGACGGACGTCAGGCGCACGGCGTCAGCGCTGGCCTGCACGTCGTCATAATAGGCATAGACCTGCTGGTAATAGAGCACGCCCCCCAGCACAGCCGCCGCCAAAAGCATGCCCACGATGAAAACTCTCGCGATCACGCTGCTGCTCCGCCTGCTTCTGTTTGCACAAAGGCGTCGGCGCAGGCCTTGGCCAGTGCACGCACCCGCCCGATATAGGCCTGCCGTTCTGTCACTGAAATCACGCCCCTCGCGTCAAGCAAGTTAAACACATGGCTTGCCTTGATGCACTGGTCATAGGCGGGGTGCGCCATGATGATTTTGTGCCCCGTCTTGGGGTCTGTCGCGGGGGCATCAAGGATGCGCTGGCACTCGGCCTCGGCATCAACGAAATGCTGCAACAGTACCGCGGTGTCCGCGATATCAAAGTTCCAGCGCGAGTATTCCTGCTCGGTCTGTTTGAAGATATCGCCATATGTCAGCGGGATCGGCGTTTGCGGATTGTTGAACGGCATATCCATGACATGATCCACGCCCAGCACATACATCGCCAGACGTTCAAGACCATAGGTCAGCTCGCCCGAGACCGGTTTGCAGTCATGCCCGCCGACCTGCTGGAAATAGGTGAACTGGCTGACTTCCATGCCGTCACACCAGACTTCCCAGCCGAGGCCCCATGCGCCCAGCGTCGGGCTTTCCCAGTCATCCTCGACAAAGCGGATGTCGTGCAGGGTGGCATCAATCCCGATCGCCTCAAGCGAACCCAGATAGAGGTCCTGCATGTCGGGCGGCGAGGGTTTGATCAGCACCTGATACTGGTAATAATGCTGCAAACGGTTGGGGTTTTCACCATAGCGCCCATCGGTCGGACGGCGCGAGGGCTGCACGTAAGCCGCCGCCCAAGGTTTGCTGCCCAGCGCGCGCAGGGTTGTGGCAGGGTGGAATGTCCCTGCCCCCACTTCCATGTCGTAAGGTTGCAGGATCGCACAGCCTTTGCTCGCCCAATATGTCTGGAGCCGCAGGATGATTTCCTGAAAACTGCGTGGTTTGTCTGCCATCTCAAAACCCTTCAAGTGCTTTGTGCGCTCAATAGGGTGCTGGGCCGACAGGGTCAATTGGGCAACGCCTGCGGATTTTTTTGTGCGTGAACACGCGGTTTGCCCAGAGTTTGGCTTGCGCAGCGGCGTAATGGCCGCCACCACAAGCGAAAGGGTTTTTTACTTCCGAGGTTTTCCATGTTCAGGGCATTCGTCGTCGCACTCGTCATTTTCGTCTCTGCCGTGCAGGCCCAGGCACAGGACCGCTATTGGGTACAGATCGAGGCGCGCCAGACACTGACCGAAGCGAGCGAGCGCGCACGCTTTTACGCGCGGCGCTTCAGTGATGTTGAGGGGTATTATTTGGGGCGCGGATTTTACGGCATTGTGCTGGGGCCCTATAGCGAAAGTCTTGCCCGCGCCGAGTTGTCCCGCCTGCTGAGCAGTGGACAAATCCCCTCTGACAGCTACCTACAAAACGGACGCCGTTTTGAGCAGCAGTTCTGGCCCATTGGCGGCGCGCAAGCATCCACTGTGTCAACCGCACCGGACCGTGCGCCAGAGCTACCCGCCCTGCCGCAGGTGGACGTGACCGCACCCGAAGAAACACTCAGCCAGGCCCGCGCATCCGAGGCTGCCTTGCCGCGTGAAGCGCGTGAGGAATTGCAATTGGCGCTGCGTTGGGCCGGTTTTTACAATTCAGCGATTGATGGTGCCTTCGGACGCGGAACGCGCAGTGCGATGGCAGCATGGCAGAGCGCCTATAATCAAGAGCCGACGGGGGTTCTGACGGCCCGCCAGCGTGCGCTGCTATTGTTGCAATACAATGCTGTGATCGCCGATCTGGATATGCAGCTTGTGCGTGA